>PMOU01000671.1 GCA_003161205.1 Actinomycetota bacterium
GGTCTAGAAGCCGGGGCAGCCCACGGAAGGGAGACGAACACGTGACGCTATCGCGATCGGCCAGACGGGAGCGCCCCCCCGGACTCCGTGACCCGGCCGCTCTCTCTGTGCTCGCGTTCGGCGGCCCGAGGTGCGCAGGCACTGACCGGTCAAGACCCGCCTTCGAATCCGCGCCGGCCAGGGTACCGGCCAGGGACTACACGGGCGCGACCGGGCAGCCGCGAGCGCGATGGTGAAGCTAGGAGCAACAGGAGAGGAAGCACAGTCATGGATTACAAACTCGAGGTTGTGGTCGTGCCGGTCTCTGACGTGGACAAGGCCAAGGCCTTCTACCAGGCGCTGGGGTGGCGGCTGGACGCCGACTTCACCAAGAGCGAAGACTTCCGGGTGGTGCAGCTGACTCCTCCTGGCTCGCCGGCCTCGATCATTTTCGGCACCGGGGTCAGCTCGGCCGCACCGGGCTCCGCCGACGGCCTGCAGCTGGTCGTCGACGACGTCGACGCGGCCCGGGTCGACCTCATCAGCCGCGGCGCCGAGGTGAGCGAGGTCTTCCACGACGCGGGCGGGGTGTTCCACCACAGCGGGACGCAGGGCCGGGCCGCTGGCCCGGCGCCGGAGCACCGGAGCTACGGGTCGTTCGTCTCGTTCAGCGACCCGGACGGCAACGGCTGGTTCGTCCAGGAAGTCACCACCCGCCTTCCGGGTCGGTGAGACCCATGTCGGTGAGCTATGAGTCAGCGGCCGACCTGGCCGAGGCGCTGCGGCGGGCCGAGGCCGCACACGGCCAGCACGAAAAGGAGATCGGCCACGCCGACCCGGACTGGCCTGACTGGTACGCGCTGTACATGGTGCAGGAACGAGCCCCCCGGGGGACGAAGACATGAGCGAGGACTACGACGTCATCGTGGTGGGGGGCGGCTCGCCGGGCGAGCACTGCGCCGGGGCGCTGGCCGACGGCGGCCTGCGGGTAGCGGTAGTCGAGCGTCAGCTGGTCGGGGGTGAGTGCTCCTACTACGCGTGCATCCCGTCCAAGACGCTGCTGCGCCCCGGCGAGGCGGTAACCGAAGCGCGCGAGGCGGCGGCCAGCGCCGAGGTGAACGTCAAGGCTGCCCTGGCCTATCGCGACTTCATGGTCTCTAACTACTCCGACGCCGGGCAGGAGAGCTGGCTGGCAGGCAAGGGCATCGCGCTGCTGCGGGGGACCGGCCGGCTGGCCGGGCCTGGCGCGGTGGAGGTCGACGGCGTGCGGCACACCGCCCGGCATGTGGTCGTGGCGACCGGCTCGGATCCGGTCGTGCCGCCCGTCCCGGGGCTGCGCGAGCTTGAAGGCGTCTGGACCAACCGCGAGGTGACCGGCATGAAGGCCGTCCCGCGACGGCTGCTGATCCTCGGCGGCGGCCCGGTCGGCGCCGAGATGGCCCAGGCCGTGCGCCGCCTTGGCGGTGAGGTCGCCCTGGTCGAGGGGAGCGCGCACGTCCTGGCCCACGAGCCCGCGCGGCTGGGCGAGGCGCTCGGCGAGGTCCTGCGCCGCGACGGCATCGAGCTCGTCCTCGGCGTGCCCGCGACCGCCGCGGGGCGCGACGGCGAGGACTACGTGCTGACCCTCGGTGACGGCCGCGAGCTGCGCGGCGACCACATTCTCGTGGCCACGGGCCGGCGCCCGCGGATGCCCGACGGCCTGGAGACCGTCGGCGTCACGCCCGGCCCGCACGGTATCGACGTCGACACGCGCCTGCGCGTCGGGGACCGACTGTGGGCCGTCGGCGACGTCACCGGCATCCGGCTGCTGACCCACGTCGGCAAGTACCAGGGCGAGGTCGTCGCCGCGAACATTCTCGGCGACCCGCGCGAAGCCCACTACGAGGCCATACCGAGCGTGGTTTACACCGACCCGCAGGCCGCCAGCGTCGGCGCCGCCGAGGCCCGGTTCAGCGCGACCGCCCTGCTGTCCGAGGTGGCCAAGACGGCCACCTACACTCACGCCTACGCCGAATCGAACGGCTTCCTGACCCTGCTGTCCGACGGCGACCGGCTGACCGGCGCCTACGCGCTCGGCCCCGAGGCCGGCGAATGGCTCCAGCAGGCCACGCTGGCCATCCGCGCCCGCGTGCCGATCCAGGTGCTGCGCGACGTCATCCAGCCCTTCCCCACCTTCTCCGAGATCTTCGTCGACGCGCTGAAAGCGCTGCACGGCCAGATCACGGCCGCCCGTCAGCCCGCCGCCGCGGATACACCGTGATATCTGATCGGGACACGGTGCTGCCGCACGGCCACCACCCACCGGAGGGATCATGACCACCGCCACCGGCGTTTCTGTCACCCAGCGGGCACCGGAACTGTCCGGGCAAACCGTCGTCGTGATCGGCGGCAGCTCCGGCATCGGGCTCGAGACCGCCCGCCGGGCCCGCGCCGAGGGCGCCCACGTCATCCTGGGCGCCCGCGACCCCGACCGCCTCAAGCAGGCCGCGGCCGAAGTCGGCGCGCTGAGCAGCACCGCCTTCGACGCCACCGACCCGGCCGCCCTCGACCAGTTTTTCGCCGGCCTGCCCGAGACGATCGACCACGTGCTGGTCACCGGCCCCGGTCCGTACTACGCGCCGCTGGCCGACCTGGACCGCGAGCGGGCGCACCGCGATTTCGACAACCATGTGTGGCTGGCCGTCGCCGTGGCGCAGCACGCCGTCGGCCGGGTGCGGCCCGGCGGCACGCTGCTGTTCATGGCCGGCACCAGCGGCGGCATATGGGGACCGGGCGAGTCGGTCATGGCGGCGGACACCGCCGCGCTGCCCGCCCTGATCGCCAACCTCGCGGTCGAGGTGGCGCCGATCAGGGTCAACCTCATCGCGGCCGGCTTCGTCGACTCACCGCTCTCCGCGTCGCTGCTCGGCGCCGACCTCGACAAGCGCCGCGCTCAGCTCCGCGCGACGCTGCCCATCAGGCGGGTCGTCGAGCCGGCCGACGTCGCCTTCCTCGCCGTGCACATCATGGCCAACACGGCGCTGACCGGCGCGACCTACGACGTCGACGGCGGCGAGCAACTCGTCCCGGGAGCATGATCGACATGAACGACCTGCTGAAACTGGCCATCGAGGGACACGGCGGCCTGCGGCGCTGGGAGCAGATCACCCGGTTCCGCGCGGACGCCTCGGTCACCGGCACGATCTGGGCCATCAAGGGCAAGCCAAGCCCGCTGGACCGGGTCGTGCTTGAGGGCGAGACCCGCCACCAGCGGCTGACCATCACCCCGTTCCCCGAGCCGGGGCGTTACACCACCTGGAAACCGCACCGGCAGACCATCGACACGACCGACGGCGTGCTGCTGGCCACCCGCAGTGACCCGGCCGCGGCGTTCGTCGGGATGACCCGCGAGTCGCCGTGGGACGACTTCCAGGTGGCCTACTTCGCCTGCGAGGGCCTCTGGAACTACTTCGTCGCGCCCTTCCTGTTCGCCCGCGACGACTTCGTCACCGCCGAGACCGAGGCGTGGCACGAGGACGGGCAGAGCTGGCGCGGCCTGCTGGTCACCTACCCGGATACCATCGCGGCGCACACCCGCCAGCAGACCTATTACTTCGACGACGCCGGGCTGCTGCGACGGCTCGACTACAGCGTGGACATCCTGAGCGGGGGCCCCGCGGTGCACTACCCCTCGGAGTACCGCGAGTTCGACGCGGTCATGGTCCCGACCCGCCGCCGGATCTACGTCCGCGCCCCCGACGGCACCCCGATCCGGGGCTCGGCCGAGGTCGCCGTCGACGTCACCGACGTCACCTTCAGCTAGGAGAGAGCGGACCGTAACCCCACTGTCCGTTCGGGTAATTGAACTTTTTACCGAACGACGGTGGTTCCACCAGCCGCGAAGGAACCAGCTATGGAATACCTCGTCACCATGACCACCCACGTCCCGGACGGAACACCTGACCAAGCCGTGGACGACATCCGCGCGCGCGAGGCCGCCCACACGCGCGAGCTCGCGGCGCAGGGGCACGTGCTGCGGCTGTGGCGGCCGCCGCTGCAACCGGGCGAATGGCGCACGCTCGGGCTGTTCGCCGCCGCCGACGGCNNCGCCGCCGACGGCGACCGGCTCACCGAAGTCCTCGCCTCGATGCCGCTGCGGGTGTGGCGCACCGACGAGGTCACCCCGCTCTCGCCGCACCCGAACGACCCGGGCCCGGCGCCGCTGGCGGTCAAAAAGACAGGCACCGAGTTCCTGGTCACCTTCACCATCAGCATCCCGAAGGGCACGCCCAGCCAGGCCGTCGACGAGACCGAGGCGCGCGAGGCGCAGCGCGCCAAGGAACTGGCCGGCCAGGGACACCTGCTGCGGCTGTGGCGGTTGCCGGGCGAGTCGCGCTCGCTGGGGCTATGGAACGCCGGGGACCCGGCCGAGATGCAGGCGATCTTGACATCGCTGCCCCTGGACCCCTGGATGACCGACGAGACCACACCGCTCACCCCGCACCCGAGCGACCCGGCGCTGACCCTCCCATGAGCGACAACGGCCAGAAGGTCGCCATCATCACCGGCGGCTCCCAGGGCATCGGCGCGAGCCTGGTCGCGGCCTACCGCCGGCAGGGCTGGAGCGTGGTCGCCACCGCCCGCACCATGAAGCCGGCCGGGGATCCGGACGTGCTCACCGTCGAAGGCGACATCACCGACCCCGCGACCGCCGACCGGATCATCAGCGGAGCGCTCGAGCGGTTCGGACGCATCGACACCCTGGTCAACAACGCCGGCGTCTACATCTCCAAGCCGTTCACCGACTACACCGCCGCGGACTTCGCCGTGGTGACCGGAGTCAACCTCAGCGGATTCTTCTG
>PMOU01000071.1 GCA_003161205.1 Actinomycetota bacterium
GGCGCTGGCTAGTTCTGGCCGGGCTAGTTCTGGCCGGGCACGGCCAGGTCGCGGTAGGCCATCTCCACGTCCGCGGCGGTCAGCGTGGTCAGGTCTTCCGCCGTGGCCTGCTCCAGGCGCACCACCCGGACATCTCGGCAGGCGCAGGCCCGCTCGAACAGCGACCGCGCGAACCGGCCGTTGCCGAGCTCGTCGATCCGGCCCCCGTCGCAGGCGTGCCCGAAGATGGCGCCGAGCACCTCGACCGCGGCCGGCTCGAACATGTCCCCGGCCTGCTCGGCCAGCAGCACGGCGATGCGCACCAGGTCCTGCGGCCGGTAGCTGGGGAAGGTGACGCGGGTGCTGAACCGCGAGGCCAGGCCGGGGTTGCTGCGCAGGAACCTGTCCATGTCGTCGGGATAACCGGCCAGCACGATGACCAGCCGGTCCCGGTCGTCCTCGGCCCGTTTGAGCAGCGTCTGCACCGCCTCGGAGCCGTACGCGTCCCCGCCGGAGTACCCGTCGTTGTGCAGCGAGTACGCCTCGTCGATGAACAGCACGCCGCCCAGCGCCGAGTCGACGAGCTTGTTGGTCTTGATCGCGGTCGAGCCCAGGTGCTCGCCGACCAGGTCGCCCCGGTGCGCCTCGATCACCTCGGGCCGGACCAGCAGCCCGAGCGCGGCGAAGATCCGGCCGAGGATGCGGGCGACGGTGGTCTTACCGGTACCAGGCGGACCGCTGAACACGAAGTGGCGGGTGGGCGGCTGGCTGGTCAGGCCGTGGGTGTCGCGCAGCTTGGCCACCCGCAGCTGGGCCGCGATGGCCCGCACCTGCTGCTTGACCGGCTCGAGGCCGACCAGTTCGTCGAGCTCGGCGATCGCGCCCTCGAGCGTGGGCGTGTCCTCGTACCCGCGCATGCGGCTGGTGAGCTCGGCAAAGGCCTGCTCGAGGTCGTGGGCCCGGATCGTGACCAGGTCCTTGGGCGCCGGCTCGGCCGTGCCGGTCATCACCCGCACGTCGCGCGCCTGGCCGGCCTTCTCCAGCAGGCTGCGGACGAACCTGCCGTTGCCGAGCTCATCGGCCATCCGGCGGCGGCCGACCTCCTCCAGCGTGCGCCACAGCACCGGCCGCGCGTCCGAGTCGAGCATCTCACCGCGCCGGTCCAGGGCGGCCTCGGCCAGCGCCAGCATCTCCGGCGGCGAGTAGCTCGGGAACTTCAGCCGGGTCGCGAACCGTGAGGCCAGGCCGGGGTTGGAGGACAGGAACGTCTCCATCTGCTTCTCGTATCCGGCCAGGATGATGATGAGGTCCTCGCGGTTGTCCTCGGCCCGCTTGAGCAGCGTCTGGACCGCCTCGACCCCGAACCGGTCGGTCTGCCCGTCGCCCTCGTTCACCAGGCTGTACGCCTCGTCGATGAAGAGCACCCCGCCCAGCGCGGAATCGACCAGCTCATTGGTCTTGATGGCGGTCGCGCCGAGGTACTCCCCGACCAGGTCGGCGCGGTGCGCCTCGATCACGTCCGGTATCTCCAGCAGCCCGAAGGCGTAGAAGATCTTGGCCAGCACCCGGGCCACGGTCGTCTTGCCGGTGCCGGGCGGCCCGAGGAAGACAAAGTGCCGCATGGGCTTATCGGTGGTGACGCCGGCCACCGCACGCCGCCGGGCCGCCTCGACCGAGGCGGCGATCGAGCGCACCTGTTCCTTGACCGACGCCAGCCCGATCATCGCGTCGAGCTCGGCCATGGCGTCCTCGACCGAGATCTGCGGCCGCGGCCGGGGCGGACCGGGCTGATGGTCGCGCGCGGCGTGATCGGCGTAGGGCAGCGCGGCNNGACGCCGTACCCGGGAGCACCAGCGTGGGCTGCGGGCCGGCCGCCTGGGTGTGCCTGGTTCGCGGCGGGCACGCTCGACGAGGACCCGGAACCTGACTGGTCCGACGCGCCGCCGGATCCTTTTCCGTACATGCGGGCGTCCTGCAGGGCCTTGGCCGTCCGCCAGCCGAGCACCGCCGCGGCGAGCAGCCACGCGGCGATCGTGCCGACCAGCGGCTGCCGCGGCCACAGTTTCAGCGCGGCGGCGCCCACCGGTACCGACCACAGCAGGACCCAGGCCACCGTGCGGCACGGCACGAACCAGCGGGACAGCGGCTTGGCGTGCGCGGCCAGCGCGACCACGAAGGGCAGCAGCAGAAGCGAGTACAGCCAGCTCCGGCTTCCGCTGGACAAAGCGGAGAACACGGCCAGGCCCCAGACCGCGACCGACGCCGAGGCACCAGCGGTCCGGCGGCCCTGGACGACCGCGACGACCGCGTAGATCAGAGCGGCGATGACGATCAGGCCCAGCGTGACCGGGAAGAACAAGACGGCGGCGGCGACCACCACGACCTTCAGCCAGGTCGGTGCGCGCCGGTGGGCGCGCAGGATGCGGGCGCCCCAGCTCGGCTTGTCTCGCGCGGCGGGCTGGGCCCTGTCGTTTGGCAGCATCTCGCTTCCTCGCCCCTAGTCCCCGCCTCGCAGCCCGCCGCGGGCCAGGCGACGAGGTCGCCTGGTCCATGGCCCCCGCACCTGGTTGCCGGACAGTCTTATGTCCCTGTATAGCGCATCACTCATGATCGTGACAGCACACATGTCGATACTGTCGGTGAAAGATGGATCGCGATCGCCCGGAACGGGGAGCCTCCTGCTGAATGTGGGCCGGATATCCATGATGGACCGGACCGCCGGCGGCACGTCAAGATAATCACCATCGCAAGCACCAAGGCCCGTTCCGTACAGGTATGACAGATCGCCCGAAAAGGCAGATAAGGAGCTTACATGGACAGGATCGAGGCTGAGCTCCTCATTCCCGGGCGCGGNNGCCGCGGGGGCGCCGGAGCATACTGGGACGCACGTGACGCGGGCGGTGACGGTGATGCCAGGGATGTGGGAATGCCACGGGCACCTCATGGGGATGAGGACCTTTGACCTCGGCCGGCTGCCGCTCGAGCCGGAGGCGCTGCGGGCCGCCCGCTGCACGCGGGATCTGCGGGCCGCGCTCGACGCGGGCATCACCTCGGTACGGGACGTCGGCGGCCTCGGCGTCTACCTGGCCCGGGCCGTCGCCGAGGGCACCGTCGACGGGCCCGCGATCTACGGCGCGGGGGCGATCCTGAGCACCACCGGCGGGCACGGCGACCTGCACGCCTTCCCGCTCGACTGGATCGAGGACTACGCCAGGAAGGTCGGCATGCTGCGGCTGGCCGACGGCCAGGCTGAGTGCGCCAAGGCCGTCCGCGAGCAGCTCAGGCGCAACGCGAAGCTGATCAAGGTCTGCGCGTCGGGAGGCGTGCTGTCCGAGGTTGACGACCCGATCCACCAGCAGTTCACCGCGACGGAGCTGCGGACCATCGTCGAGGTCGCGGGCCTGGCCGACCGGGCCGTCGCGGCGCACTGCCACGGCAAGCCCGGCATCATGGCGGCGCTGCGGGCCGGGGTGCGCACCATCGAGCACGGCACCTACCTCGACGACGAGTGCTGTGACGCGATGCGTGAGAGCGGCGCGATCCTGGTCCCGACCAGGACCATCATCGAGGACATGCTGGCGAACAAGGCCGCGGTGCCGCCGTATGCGATGGCCAAGCTGGAGGCCATCGCCGACATCCACGCCGAGGCGGTGATGCGGGCCTACTCCCGCGGCGTGACCATCGCCATGGGCACCGACATCGCGCTGACCGGCGCCGACCTGCCGAACTCGTGGGGCCAGAACGGGTCAGAACCCGGGTACCTGGTGAAGCTGGGCCTGTCGCCGCTCGAGGCGATCGAGGCGGCCACCGCCACCGGGCCGCTGACCCTCGGGCCGCAGGCGCCCCGCAGCGGCCGGCTCGCCGAAGGCTACGACGCGGACGTGATCACCCTGGACGCCGATCCGCTGGCGGACATCGGGGTGCTCGCCGACCCCGATCACGTCACCGCGGTCTGGACCGCAGGCCGGCCGGTCAAGGGCGCCCCGCTACGCGCAGCGTGAGGTCGAGCTCGTCGTGCAGCGGGATGCCGTGGTCCCCCGCCCGCGGGATCTGGGGCCGTTCCTGCCGGGACCGGTCCACCGCGCCGGGCCGCAGTTCGGCCAGCCGGAAACCGCGGCGCTGGTAGAACCGCAGCGCATCGACGTTGTCGTTGGTGGTGGTCAGGCGGATCTCGCGGCAGCGGAAATGGCGCGCGGCCCCGACGGCCGCCTCGATGAGCGCCGTCCCGATCCCGATCCGGCGGTCGATGGCGTTGAGCGTGACGATCTCCAGCGTGTCCCCGAGGAGCTGGTAGGTGAGCAGGCCGACCACGCGGCGGGACCGTTCGGCGATGAATCCGGGGTACTCGGCGGGCCGCAGGAGGTCGCCGTGGACGGCGACGAGCTCGGATCCCCACAACCCGGCGACGAGCCAGGCGAGCAAGGGCCGGTCGCCCTCGTTCACCGGTCTGATCTTGATCTCCGGCTCGGTCACCCCGCCATTATGCAGGCCGACCTCGGCGGACGCCCCGAGGCGGCGGGCTCGGGTCCGGCGGCAGAGATGACAGCGGCTGGGACGTTACAACGCCGGCTCGGTGGGCAGTTGGCATTCATGCCTGTACTGAGAGCCTTCGCGCGCCCCATGGTGGCGTCCATCTTTATCCTCCAGGGTTATGACACCCTCCGCCGGCCCGAGCGGGTCGCGCCGGCGGCCGAGCCCGTGGTCCAGGCCCTGGCCGCACGGATCCCTGTCGTGCCAGCCAAGACCGAGCAGGCGGTNNCGGCTGTCCGCGCTGGCGATCGCGACGACCCTGGTCCCGACCACGCTAGCCGGGCACCGGTTCTGGGAGGACGACGAGGAAAAGGATTCAGCGCAGCAGCGCATCCACTTCCTCAAGAATCTCTCGATGTTCGGCGGCCTGCTNNAGCCCCTCGATCGCCTGGCGTACCCGCCACGCGGCCAAGACGGCCCGCCGGGAAGCGTCGCTGGTCGCCAAGACGGCCAAGACGTCGGGCAAGGCCGGGGCCAAGGCTGGCGTTAAGGCCGGACGGACGTCGGGCCAGGCGGGCAAGGCGGCCGCCAAGGCCAAGGCGAAGGCCGCCAAGGCGGGAGCGAAGGCGGCCGCGGTCGGCAACCTGGTCACCAGGTAGCTAGCCTTTGCCGGCTGGCTGTTACCAGCGGCCCCGGTGGACCAGTTCATCGAGGGACTTGCGGTCGCTCGCACGGGCGGGCGGGACGGTCCAGCCCTTGCCGGGCTGGGCGTACCGGTCCAGGTACATGTCCTTGCTCGCCAGCGGCACGATCACCAGCGGCGCCGTGCTCAGCGCCGCGTCCTGGTCCGGGCCGTCGTCCTGGGTGGTGCCCTCGGACTCCGTCTGCTCGTAGAGCAGCCTGTGCAGGGCAGCCTTAGCCCGTCGCTCGGAGCGCGACCCGTGGTGATAGGACAGTGCTGGTGCGATAGTGACCGACACAGCAAGTAAAGGAGAAGCCAGATGCCCGAAGCGCCTGGCAGCCACGTCGACCTGCTCGAGAGGCCAACCTTCGCTCACCTGGCCACGGTGCGCCCGGACGGGTCGCCGCAGAGCAGCGTCATGTGGTTCGCCTGGGATGGGTCGCGGATCCACCTGACGCATACCCGCACTCGGCAGAAGTTCGCCAACCTCACCCACGAGCCGCGGGTCGCACTGTCGATCGCCGACCCCGAAGACCAGTACCGGTTCCTTGAGATTCGGGGCATAGTCGAGAAGATCGAGGACGACCCGGGGACGGAGTTCTACCGGTCCCTGCAGCACCGATATGGCATGGACTTCCCGATTCACGACGCAGACGTGCGCGTGGTCATCACGATCCGTCCCGACCGCTTCGTCGCCGTCCGCGGCGGCGCGGTCGTCGGGGTGGAGATCTGACCAACAACCTCCAGCTTGGTTGCATCAGATGCAACCAAAAGACTCCAATGAGCGCTCAGGAGGAGCACAGCCCATTGGCCGTACCCCTCCTGGACAGGGAAATCTTCCCTTAGAGCGACATGTAAATACTGGCGCAGAGCACTTATTTGGAGGGTGCGGTATTCGGGATCCGCGTCCAAGTGGCAGAGCGGCCTGTTCCGTCGGCCCGGACCTTGCCTTCGCCCCGCAATTGCTCCAGGGCGAGCCGGATCGTCTGGTCGCTGACGCCTGGCACTGCCGTCCTGATGTCAGCGAGGCGGAACGTGGCGGGCGCGTGACGCAGTATGTGCTCGCGGACGCGCTCCTGCTTGGTCCCCGGGGTCCGGGCGGCCGCGGCGCGGTCGGCGAAGACAGCGTAGGCGCTGGCGATCATGCTGGTGAAGTAGCCGAGCCAGACCCACGGGTCGGCTGTCCCTTCGTGCCAGCCATGGGTGGAGTCCAGGAGCGCCTGGTAGTAGGCGTCGGCTGACTCGGCGATCTCCTGCTCAAGGCTCACGTAGCGGCCCACCGTGTAGCCGTGCTCGCCGAGCAGGGCGCCGGTGAGCAGGCGGGCGACCCGTCCGTTGCCGTCCTCGAAAGGATGGATGACGAGAAGGTCGAGGATGAACAGCCCGGACAGGAGCACCGGGTGGTGCTCGCCCGCCGCGACCGCTTCGGTGTAGCGCTTGATCAGGTCATCGACGGCGAACGGGGTACTCGCGGCAGGCACCGGCTTGAAGCGGACGGTTGTCGAGCCGTCCGGCGAGCGGTCCACGACGAGATTGTCTTCTGTCTTGAAGCTCCCGCCGGGCATTACCGTGTGGGCAAACAGCAGCCGGTGCAGGTGCAGGATCAGGCCAGCGTTCAGCGGTCGCCAGTCCTCCCGGAACAGGTAGTCCTGGGCGTCGCGATAGCCGGCGAGTTCCTGCTCGCTGCGGTTGCGCAGCGTTGTCGTCCGCCGGTCGATGATCCGCTGGGCGCGGTCGGCGTCGGCGACGACGACGCCCTCGATCGCCGATGAGGCGGTNNTCCGAGCCCCGGCCGAAGTCAATGGCGCTGAGCCGGGTGACGACCTGCGAGGGCACCATCCCGATGATGGCGTCAAGGTCTGTGAAGCTGCGCAAGGAACCTCCCAACCAACTTAACAAACGACCTAATCTTAGCGGTGATTAGCATGTTTAGCGGGTTGGATTGGTAAGTTTCTGGCTGCCGATGCCTCTTCGGTCATCAACCGTGCGCTGGCCGACATAGGCAGCCCAGTCTCGCTTTGCCCACTGAGACCAGCGCTCGGCGGTGCCGACGCTGATGCCCGTCAGGTCAGCCAGGACAGAGGCAGGAAGTTCTGCAGCCAGTGCAAGGCGGGTGGTGTTGCGCCCGGCATGCGCGTTGATGCCGTAGCGGTGGAGACGGACGCCCCACCGCGGCTCGTCCCGGTCGCGCAGCTGGCGGACGAGGTGGGCCAGCCTTGTCGGCACTGCCACTACGGGATTCCCGCTTGGTAGACGCGACCGGGCTAGTTGTCTAGGTCGAGGCGGAACACAGCAACGCCGTCGGCAGCGGACTCAATCTGGGCGCGGCTGGCGTCGGCGGGAAAGGGGAACTGCGCGACGGCCCACGGGGCGTTCATGAGGGCGATGTAGGTAGAGACGACCTCGGCGACGCAGCCGGTGTCGTCGAGAAAGGTCGCGCGGGTACGTTCGCGGGCATCCCGGGACCGGACGATGCAGCGCGGGTCGGCCAGCAGGTTCTGGACCCAGTTGCGCCGCCGGACCGGGGAGACGACGTACCTGGACCCGGCAAGGCTGATCACGGCGATGGGGACCAGGTGCGTCTGCCCGCTGACGCGCCCGCGGATCTCAAGGACCCGGCGGACGTAGCCGCCGTCGGCGTAGGGCGCTGGCTCGGTGGTCAAGATCGACTCGGCCATGCGCCGGTTGGATTCACGGAATTCCTGCACACTGGAAAAATCGGGCGTTGGCGCGGTCATGGTACGCTCCTCCTCGACCTAAGTCACTCGCTTTGCTGGTAGCTCGATAAGCGAGCTACCAGGCACGCTATCATAGTCGGGTGAACGAGCCGAAACGACAGAACCGCCCGGAGCCGTCGGGACCGGCCTGGGCGCTGCGCGAGGTGCAGCAGGCGAGTTACGACGCCACGCTCGCCCTGGCTCGCCGCCTCGGCCTCGGCGCCACCGACGTTGCCGCGCTGGAGCACCTGACGTCGGCGGGCGAGCCGCTCGGGCCAGTAGAGCTCGGCCAGCGGCTGGGCATCGCCAGCGCCAGCGCTACCGCCCTCGTCGACCGCCTCGAGCGCAGCGGCCACGTGCGCCGGTCGCCGCATTCGAAGGATCGCCGGCGCCAGACAATCAGCGTGACCCAGGAGTCGACCGACCAGACGTGGGCGGCGCTACAACCGCTATTGGCCGACATCGACCTCGCCGCGGCGCAGCTCACGCCGGAAGAGGCAGCCGCCGTCGCGCGCTTCCTGGGCGCCGCGGCCGACGCCATGCGACGCTACGCAGGGCCAGCAAGCGAACAAGTAATGACTTCGGGACCGGGGCAACGGGGTAGATCGCGGGGAATCGACTGGCCCTGAACACGGCGAGTACCGTGATCTCATTGCTGTCTCACCGCAATGCAACCACTGTCCTTGCCGCGACGGGTGCCCGCTCCTGAAAGCGCGGGCGCCCGTCTTGCTGACGGCCTACAACCGCCAACACAGCTCGCCCTGGCTGGTCAGGCGGATCACCAGACCAGCCACATCTCTTTTTGCATCTGATGCAATACCGCCCACTTTCAGCTGCAGCCGCTGGTGGAGCCGCAGCCTTCGCAGACGTAGCAGCTGCCGGCCGGGCGCATCTTGGTACCGCAGGTGAGGCAGAGCGGTGCGTCCGCGGTCCGGCCCAGCTGGATCTCGATCAGCTCGGTGGAGCTGTGCGGGGCCGGCGAGGGGACGGCCGGCGATTGAGCTGGAGTGGGGGGTTGCACCACGACCCGTTCGGAATGATGTGGGTGTTCTACGGCGGCCGACTGGGCGAGTTCGGTCGGGTCCACCTCCTCGACCAGCCCGGGGTCACCGGGACCATGCCCGGCCACCTCGGCGGCACGCTCGGCGGCGGACAGGATGCCGAGCTCGGCCCGCTGGTCGTAGGGCAGGTGGTCCAGGGCGAGGCGGCGGAAGATGTAGTCCATGACCGAGCTGGCGAGCCGGATGTCCGGGTCGTCGGTGAGGCCGGCCGGCTCGAACCGCATGTTGGTGAACTTGCCCACGTAGGAATCCAGCGGGATGCCGTACTGCAGNNGCGTCCATCACGCCGGCCAGGGTGGAGCCCTGCTTACCGAGCTTGAGGAACACCTCGCCGACACCGTCATCCGGATAGCTGGAGGCGGTCATGTAGCCCTCGGCGCCAGCCACGGAGAACCTGGTCACGGTGGCGGGCCGCTGCCGGGGCAGCCGCTTGCGGACCGGACGGTGCTCGTGCGGCGCGGCCGGAGCGGGGGCCGCCGCCTCGGCGGGCTTCTTCCGCGCGTCCGACAGCGGCTGGCCCACCTTGCAGTTGTCGCGGTAGATCGCCAGGGCCTTCAGGCCTAGCTTCCAACCCTCGAAGTAGATCCTCTCGATCTCCTCCACCGTGGCGCTCTCCGGCATGTTGACCGTCTTGCTGATGGCGCCGGACAGGTGCGGCTGGACGGCGGCCATCATCCGGACGTGGCCCATCGGAGCGATCGCGCGGTCGCCCATCGCGCAGTCGAACACNNGGGGCGTTCACCACGTGGCCGTGCTCGGCGATGTACTCGACGATCGCCTCGACCTGCTCGTGCGGGTAGCCGAGGTTCTTCAGCGCGCGCGGGACGGTCTGGTTGACGATCTGCATGGAACCGCCGCCGACCAGCTTCTTGAACTTGACCAGGGCCAGGTCAGGCTCAATACCGGTGGTGTCACAGTCCATCATGAGGCCGATAGTGCCCGTGGGGGCCAACAGGCTCGCCTGGGCGTTTCTGTACCCATTTGCCTCGCCGAGCTCCGCGCACTCCCGCCAGGTCTGGTTGGCCAGACCGAGGATCTCCCGGTCGATGGTGGCGACCGGGCGGATGGCGTCGCTGGCCGCCGCGTGCTTGCGGATGACGCGCTTGTGCGGCTTGGCGTTGCGCTCGTAGCCGTCGTAGGGACCAACAGCTCCGGCTAGCTCGGCTGAGGTCTTGTAGGCGGCGCCGGTCATCAGCGAGGTGATCGCGGCGGCGATGGCCCGGCCGCCCTCGGAGTCATANNCCGGTGGCCATCAGCAGGGCACCGAGGTTGGCATAGCCGATGCCCAGCTGCCGGTACGCGCGGGTGGTATCGGCGATCTTCTCGGTGGGGAAGTCGGCGAAGCAGATGGAGATGTCCATCGCGGTGATGATGAGCTCGGAGATCTTCGCAAAGCGCGGGGCGTCGAAGGTGTCGTCCTCGCGGAGGAACTTCAGCAGGTTGATGCTGGCCAGGTTGCAACTGGAGTTATCCAGGTGGATGTATTCACTGCACGGGTTACTTGCCGTGATACGTCCCGACTCGGGGCACGTGTGCCAGTCGTTGATCGTGCCNNTGCGCCATCGTGCGCATCAGCTTCCGCGCGTCGACCCGCTCGACGGCCTCGCCGGTCCGGCGGGCCAGCAGGTCGAACTCCTTGCCTTCCTCGACCGCGTGCATGAACTCGTCCGACACGCGGACCGAGTTATTGGCGTTCTGATACTGGACGCTGATGATGTCCTTGCCGCCGAGGTCCATGTCGAAGCCGGCGTCGCGGAGCACGCGGACCTTCTCTTCCTCGCGCGCCTTGGTCGTGATGAAATCCGCCACGTCCGGGTGGTCCACATCCAGGACGACCATCTTCGCCGCGCGCCGGGTGGCGCCGCCGGACTTGATCGTGCCCGCGGAGGCGTCGGCCCCGCGCATGAACGAGACCGGGCCGCTCGCGGTACCGCCGGAAGACAGCAGCTCCTTGCTCGACCGGATCTTGGAAAGGTTGACGCCGGCCCCGGATCCGCCCTTGAAGATCAGGCCCTCTTCCCGGTACCAGTCCAGGATCGCGTCCATCGTGTCGTCCACGGCGAGGATGAAGCACGCTGACACCTGCTGCTTTGACGCGGTGCCGACGTTGAACCAGACCGGGGAGTTAAAGGAGAAGATCTGGTGGATCAGGGCGTACCGGAGCTCGTGGCCGAAGATCTCGGCGTCCTCGTCGGTCTCGAAGTAGCCCTGTTCCCGGCCGGTCTGCTCGTACTTGTTGACGACCCGGTCCACGAGCTGCTTGAGGCTCCACTCGCGCTGCGGTGAGCCGACCGCGCCGCGGAAGTACTTGGTGGTCACGATGTTGGCGGCGTTCACTGACCAGAAGTCAGGGAACTCCACCCCGTGCTGCTCGAAATTGACCGAGCCGTCCCGCCAGTTCGTCATGACGACGTCCCGGTGTTCCCAGGTGACCTGGTCGTATGGGTGCACTCCCGCCGTGGTGTTAATGCGCCCGATCTTGAGCCGCCCGCCGTTCCCGCCGCGCTGGGACTGTGCCCCCTGACTCTGGGGCCCCTTCCCCTTGCGCGTCGCCGCGCCGCTAACTGTCTCCGTCATTTCTCCCCCTTCCGGGACCCGTCCGGATCCCCGCCAGGCCCTGCATGGCCATGCTGCAACAATGACAACTCTGGTGCCGCCTTAAGATCGCGATTCGGTGCTCGCAGCCGCGTGTGTGTCGCCTCGGCGCTCCTGGCGCAAGGCGGTGATCTCATCCTCAAAGTCGGCGAGCGACTCGAACCCTCGGTACACCGAGGCGAACCTCAGGTAGGCCACCTCGTCAAGCTCCCNNGATCGTCTCTTCCACCAGCTGGGCCAGGATCGCCAGCTTGTCCTCGCTGACCGGCCGTCCCTGGCACGCCCGCTGCACACCATGAATGATCTTGTCCCGGGTGAAGGGCTCGGTGACGCCGCTGCGCTTGCCCACCATCAAGATGACCGTCTCCTGGGTGGTGAACCGCCGCCCGCACTCGGGACACGACCTCCGGCGCCGGATCGCCGCACCGTCGTCAGCGGTCCTGCTGTCGATGACCCTGCTGTCCGGGTGGCGACAGAACGGACAGTGCACGCGATCACCTCCCGAGCTGCCTTGCTGTGTCCTTCATTGTACCCGGAGAACACAACTGGTGGAAAAAACACAACGATGTAAGTACTAGATGTAGTGGTTACCGTAAACCACGAGGGCGGCCGGAGGCAAGGGCCCGCGAGCCGCCAATCCGGAAACCCCTGGCCGCTGAGGCGTGCTGGCCCCCGCCGGCGTGTCGCCTTAGCGTTTTTCTTTGATTTGCCGGATCGCGGCCACGCCGGCGTGTCGCGGCGCCGGGACCTGAGCGCGCCAGGATCTAGCTACGCGGCACCCAAAGCCGCTGTCCAGCGAAGACAGTATCGCCGCTGAGCGCGTTCAACTGGACGATCTGCTGAATCACCAGGCGGGTATCCGCATCCGGATCCGCGTTCTCCGCCACCGACCACAGGCTCTCGCCCGGACGGACCACTACCTGGCCAACTCCGGACCCGGACACACCCCGCGGCGCCGAGTGACTGATCGCCTGCGCCGCTCCGGCGATGACCAGCGAGAGCACGGCCAGCAGCAGCACGGCCAGGC
>PMOU01000243.1:0-6055 GCA_003161205.1 Actinomycetota bacterium
GCCCAGGGCCGACGCGGACGAGCCTGGCGGTGGCGGGCCGCAGGCTCCGCCCCCGGCCGGCCCGCAGGTCCCGCCGACGGCGGGCGTGGTCCCGGCCGGGTTCGCCGGCCGGATCAACCTGACCATCCCGCTGGCCACCCTGCTCGGCCTGGCCGAGCGGCCCGGCGAGCTGTCCGGCCTGGGCCCCGTCGACCCCGCCCTGGCCCGCGACCTCGCCAACGCCGCCGCCGCCAACCCGAAAACCACCTGGTGCGTGACCGTCACCGACCAGCACGGCCACGCCATCGGCCACGGCTGCGCCCGACCCGAACCCCGCACCCGCNNCCGCCCGGCACCGGCCCTGCGCCCGGGTTCACTTTCACCGCCACCGCCGAGCACGGGCCGCCCGGCGGGTACGGCACCTGGCGGCTATCTACCGGCCTCCCCGGGCAACAGGCCCTGCTGCTCGGCCTGGACCCGATCGCCATCGACGAATGCGATCATCGGTTCGAGGCGCGCGGCCACGATCCCGGGGTCAAGCTCCGGCACCTGACCCAGATCCGGCACGCCACCTGCACCGGGCCGACCTGCCGGCGTCCCTCCACCCAGGCCGACTTCGAACATAACATCCCCTACGAAGCGGGCGGCCGGACCTGTCTGTGCAACGGCGGACCGACCTGCCGTCACGACCACCGCCTCAAGCAGCACCCGAAATGGAAAGTCGAGCAGATCACCCCGGGCACCTTCCGCCGGACCGCCCCGTCCGGCCGCCAGTACACCACCGAACCAACCCGCTACCCGATCTGACCAGCGCCAGGCCGGCCGGGCGGTTGCAAGCCGACCGCGAAGGCGGGATCATCTGAACGTCATGATCTTCCCCATCGAAGCCTCTGCCATCAGCGCCAACCCCAGGCCGTACCCGTGAGCTCCGAACCGGCCGATACCTCGCGCCCCCGCAAGGTCTCTCCTCGGGCAGCAGCTAAGATCCTGGCCGAGCACGACCCGGTGCTGGCCCGGCTCGTCGCCGAGGCTGGCCTGCCCGTGTTCCCTAAACCAACCGGCACTCACTTCGCCACCCTGGTCCGCTCTATCACCTACCAGCAGCTCGCAGGGGCAGCCGCCCGGGCGATACATGGCCGGCTCATCCTTGCGCTGGACGGCGACGTCACTCCCGAGCGCGTCCTCGCCACGCCGACCGAGCTGCTCCGCGGCGCCGGCCTGTCGGCCGCCAAAGCCGCCTCCCTCCAGGACCTCGCCACCAAGGTCCTCGACGGCACGGTCGTGCTCGACTCCCGTCGGCTGGCCCGGGAGAGTGACGAGGAGATCGTGGCCCGCCTGTCGACCGTACGCGGCATCGGAAAGTGGTCAGCGGAGATCTTCCTGATGTTCCAGCTCCGGCGGCTGGACGTCTGGCCGACCGGGGACCTCGTGGTACGCCGGGGGTTCGGCCTGGCGTGGGATATCCCCACACCCACACCGAAGCAGCTCGACCTTCTCGGCGAGCCGTACCGGCCCTACCGCAGCGTCGTCGCCTGGTACTGCTGGCGGGCCGCCCAGCTCTACGCCGGAGCGGCCCGCACCGCCGTGACCAGCTAGGCCGTGACCCGCCAGGCCGTGACCAGCTAGGGGAGCGGCTCCGTCGGGAGCGGCTCGGTCGGGGGAGGCTCCGTTGGCGGAGGCTCNNTGGGCGAGGCTCCGCTGGGCCGTGGTGCGCAGGCTCCATTCGCTGCCGACGGAAGCCAGGTAGCAGCTGAGCCAGGACCAGCGCGCCGGCGATGCACGCCAGTCCGCCGGAGACAACCGATACCGTGTCGCCGAATACCGCGCCGCCGAAGCCGGTCGCTACCGCGCCGGCCTCCAGGTCTCCGATCCGGGGTCCTCCGGTGACCACTGCGATCTGCAGGCCCGCCAACCGCCCCCGCAGCGCATCGGGCACCGTGAGCTGGATGATCGTGCTGCGGAACACGGCCGAGATGACATCGGCCCAGCCTGCCACGGCGAGCAGCACCAGGGCGGCGGGTAGCCACGCCACGAGCCCGAAGCCGGTGATGGCGGCGCCCCACACGATGACGGCGACGATAACCGCCCGGCCCTGGCGCTGGACCCGGCTGACCCAGCCGGTGGTCAGCGCACCAATCAAGGCGCCCGCGCCCGGCGCGGCGTAGAGAAAGCCAAGCGTTGTCGCGCCGCCCCCGAACCGCGTGGCGGCCAGGGCGGGGAACAGGGCCCGCGGCATGCCGAACACCATGGCGTTAATGTCGATCAGGTAGGCGCCNNTGGATGGACTGCCGCCCGCGCACGTAGCTGAGGCCCTCGACGATCGAGCGTATCCCTGGTCGCTGGGCCGCCACGCCATCCGGGGTTGCGGCCGGCGGCTGCGGTGACATCAGGAACGCCCCGAGCAGAGCCGCCCCGAAGCTGGCCACGTCCATCCAGTAGACGAAGAGGACCCCGGCCCCGGCCAGCAGCAGGCCGGCCACGGCCGGCCCCACGACCAGGCCAAACTGGAACAGAGCCTGGAACATGGCGTTGGCGGTAGACAGCTCCGACCGGGGGACCAGGCGCGGGACGATGGAGCTGCGTCCGGCGTTGTCCAGCGGGCTGAACCCGGCGGACAACGCGGGCAGAACGAACAGTGGCCACAGCGAGGTGCCGAGGTCGGCGTTGACCGCGAGGCCGGCGCTGCACAGGGCCGGCAGCACTTGCGCCATCATCAGCAGGCGGCGCCGGTCCATGGCGTCGGCCACCGATCCGCCCAGCAGCGATCCGGCGATCAGGGGAAACAGCTGGACCAGGGACACCAGCCCGACGTCGAGGGAGGAGTGAGTCAGCCGGTACACCTGGTAGGGCACCGCCACCGTGGTCAGCTGGGTGCCAAGGACCGACACCAGCTCGCCGCCGATGAGGAAGCGGAAGTCTCGGGACCGGCGCAGCGGCGTCAGGTCGATGAACAGGCGGCGTGCGGGCCGAGGCGGCTGATCCGTGCGCTCGCCCAACCCGGTTCCCCCCTTGAACTAAGCGCAAGCGGCTCCCCAGGACACGAAAGTCACCAAGGACACGATAGCCACCAAGGACACGCAGGTCACGCCGACCCTGGCCCGAGGATGAACCCGCGCACGCGCTGATGACTCCGGTGATCCGGGGCCTTTCGCCGCGGGCACGGCGGCGGGCGGGTTCGATGTCGCTGATCCGGAGACGACGGCCGTCTTGTGCTACGCGAGCATGCACGCCTTCGATCACGGTTTCCGCGGCCGCCACGGAACCGATGACGCCCGGTTCATCCGGGGCGCCCAGGAGCTCTTCCGGCGAGCCGCGGGTGTTACCGGCAGCTGATCTAGGCGATGCGCCGGTGAAATCGCCGAACGGCCCGTAAAAAGGCCGTTGTCCGCGCTTTGGCGCGCCAAGGATCTCCGATCATTACCATTCTGCTTCCGAACACGGGATAATAGGGCGACAGATAGAAACGATTGTGGCTGGCCGGTTTCACCGTAAGCACCCGGGTAGCGGCGTGCGCAGAGCTTGGGAAGGCCGTGCCTCAAAGGTCGGCGTGTTGAGATCCGGAGGAAGGAAGGGGATGGGAGAATGGCGGCGATGAAGCCGCGGACGGGTGACGGTCCGCTTGAGGTTACTAAGGAGGGCCGCGGTATCGTCATGCGCGTCCCGCTTGAAGGCGGCGGCCGACTCGTTGTTGAGCTCACAGCCGACGAGGCAGCTAGGCTTGGTGACGCCTTGAAAACGGTGGTCGGATGACCCGCCAGGAAGTTTTCTCGTTCGAGGAGGCTGTCTAGTCGCCTCGCTTGATCGCTGCGAGCAGGCCATCTCCCAGGGGCCACAGCACCGGCACGAGCCGGTCGTTCGCCCGCACCTGGCTAGCCAGGTCCAGACTGGCGACGTCGGGGCTGGCCGGGTCGAGAGAGGAATCGCCGTCCCCTGCGTCATAGCCTCCGTCATCCCCGGGAGGACCTGCCAGCAGGGCGTTATTGAAAGCAACGACGCCGCCGGGCCGCAGCAGACGCAGCGCGGCGGTCAGGTAGTCCAGATAGTCCCGCGCATCCGCGTCGCAGAACACCATGTCGTATGTGCCGTCGGACAGCCGCGGCAGCACGTCGAGGGCGCGGCCGAGGATGAGGCGGCACTGGTTTTGCGCGAAGCCGGCCATGGTGAACGCCTTGCGGGCCATCCGCTGATATTCGGGCTCGGTGTCGACGCTGGTGAGCGTGGAGCCCGGGCGCATGCCCCGGAGCAGCCAGATGCCGGAGCTGCCGCAGCCGGTGCCGATCTCGACCGCGGTCCTGGCCCCGACCGCGCAGGCCAGGAAGCGCAGCGAGGCACCCACCGCCGGGAGAACCGGCTCGGTACCGCCAAGGTCGGCCGCGTTCGCCCGGGCCGCGAGCAGTGGCTCGTCCTCGGGTACATATTCGGCTGCATGCGTAGAAAGCCCCATCCGTAGGAGCCTAGCGCCAGCTGCGCAGGTCCGGGAACTCTCCCGGGCTCCAGGCCGTTACCTAGACGGTACGGGCCGGGCCCGCGGGCCCCGCCGTGGCCTGCCAACCGGCTTATCCGAACACAACTGGCGCGACGGAAGAATCCAGGGCACGATGGTGACAGTCACGGCGCTGTGTGACCCGGAGGGTGGATTGTTGGATGAGGCCAGCCGAGGCCCTGAGGCCACCCGAGGCCGATCCCCGGTGGCGCATCCGGCCCAGGCTGAGTGGAGCCTCCCGACCTGGGAGGACATCGTCCGCATGCACTCCGCCCGGGTCTACCGCCTGGCCTACCGCCTGACCGGTAACCCGCATGACGCGGAGGACCTGACCCAGGAAGTGTTCGTGCGGGTGTTCAGGTCGCTGTCTAGCTACACCCCTGGCACGTTCGAGGGCTGGCTGCACCGCATTACCACGAACCTGTTCCTCGACTCGGCGCGGCGCAAGCAGCGGATTCACTTCGAGGGCCTGGCCGACGAGATGGCGTACCGGCTGCCGGGTTCCGAGCCCACCCCCGCTCAGGCCTTCGACGACACTCACCTCGACGACGACGTCCAGGCCGCGCTGAAGGCACTCCCGCCGGAGTACCGGGCGGCGGTCGTGCTGTGCGACATCGAGGGCTTCTCCTATGAGGAGATCGCCGCCACCCTCGGCGTCAAGCTGGGCACGGTGCGCAGCCGGATTCACCGCGGCCGGGCTCAGCTGCGCGCGGCCCTGGAGCACCGCCGGCCCGCTCCGGTCAGCGCCGCATCAGCAGGCACCGAACCAGGAGGCGCCGCACCAGAAAGCGCCGCATCAGGGCCGGCGCAGCTCCGGAAAGACGCCGGGTCATGAGCCATCTCGGTGACCGGCTGTCAGCCCTCGTCGACGGCGAGCTCGACGGAGCCGAACGGGACCGTGTGCACGCCCACCTCGCCAGCTGCGAGCAGTGCCGGACCGAAGCCGCGGAGCTGCGGGCCCTGAAGCAGCGGCTGAGCACGCTCATGACCGGGGCGCCGGCCGAGGCCGCGATGATCAGCCGCCTGATCGCCATGACCGGCCCGGGCGGGCCGATGCCCCCACGGCGTGGTCTGCTGCGGGTCGCGCCGGGCCTGTCCGCCGCGGCCAGACGCGGACCGATGCGGCCGGGAGCCCGCAGCCTGCGGTCGGCCCGTCGCCGGCGGTACGCGGTGCTCGGCACCGTCTCGCTGGTCGTCGGTCTCGGCGCGGCCGCGTTTTCCGCAGGTGGCGGTGACGGCGCGGTGCCGGGACCGCGGATCACCCCGCCGGTGGAGATGTACAGCGTGGAGCACGCCATCACCACCGGTGAGGTCCCGTTCGACCCGCCGGCGGCGCAGCCCGTCTCCGCGTCCGCGTCGGCGTCCGCCGCTGCGTCGGCGTCCGCGCGCGACTCGGCCGCATCGCTTCCGTGAGGCCCGCGTGTTCACGCCTAGTTACCTGGTGAGCCGTCGTCGCGGTGCGGGCCGGTCGCCCTTGCTGCTGGCCGCCGCGCTGGCCATGGCCCTACCCGGACTCCTGGTGACGGCCTGCAGCAGCCAGGGGGGCTCCGGGACCCCGAACGATCCGGCCGCCGCGGCCAGCCAGCCGGTCGC
>PMOU01000243.1:6105-6237 GCA_003161205.1 Actinomycetota bacterium
AGCTCGCTCAGTAATGAGCCCTACCTCTCCGCTGATAGCGACAGCCAGGCGCCTGAGGGGGTGCTGGGCATCACCATGCCGCTGGTCCAGCTCCTCGAGGCGCATTACACCGTGGTGTACGAGGGCGCGGGC
>PMOU01000243.1:6256-6854 GCA_003161205.1 Actinomycetota bacterium
GTTCTGGCTGGACGACGCGACCAAGCTGCCGCTCGAGCGGGAGGTTTTCGACTCGGCCTCGCACGTGATCAGCCAGGACATGTTCATCAAGGTGCGCTTCGCGACGCAGGCGCAGGCGGCGGCGCCGGTCAGCGGGCCGTCCGATCCGCCGGGGCCGTGGACCGACCCGCTGTCGAATGCCCAGCTGCTCACGCTGCCTTCCCGGGGCTGGCTGGTCCCGGCCGGACTTCCCGGTGGCCTGTCGCTGTTCACCGGGGCCANNACCACGACGAGCACCGGCACCGTGCTCGATCTTGGTTACTCCGACGGCCTGTCCGTGGTCTCGGTGTTCGAGCAGCGCGGCGACCTGGCGGCCAAGCTGGCGGGCTGGCAGAAAACCACCGTGGACGGGCAGGTCATCTATGCCGCCGAACCGGACCAGCGGTCCCTGACCTGGTCCAGCCACGGCATCGTGTACACCGTCATGGCCGACGCGCCCGCCGAGACCGTTGACGCCGTGGTCGGCGCGCTGCCGCACGACACGCCGCCCGGCTTCTGGAAGCGCATGTCCCGGGGCTTCGTCCGGCTAGCCTCCTGGGCCAACCCGTTCGGCTGACGA
>PMOU01000128.1:0-30497 GCA_003161205.1 Actinomycetota bacterium
GCCAGCGGCCGTTCGGCAGCTTGTGGGTCAGCATCGCGCCGGGGTCCGGCAGCGGGAACGGCGGCGGCTTGCCGATCGCGGCCAGGGCGGCCATCCCGGTGATCCGGTGCGCGGCCGGATTCCACTGCCGTACCAGGCCGGCCTCGTCAAGCACGGCGATGCCGTCCGCGCTGCCGTCGATGACCGCCCGCTCGTGGGCCCGCTGCCGCACGACTTCCTCGAACGCCATCGCGTTAGTCAGCGCCACGCCCGCATGCCCGGCGAGCAGCTCGAGCAGCTCGAGTTCGACGTGGCTGAGCTTGCGCCGGCTGTAGAGCGCATAGAGGGCCCCGTAGGGCTTGCCCGCCACGTGCGACAAGCTGAGCGCGATCGTATGCAGGCCGGGCAGCGCCGACCAGATCAGGTCATCGAAGCCGCCCGACTCGCCGGTGGCCATCATGACGGTCTTGCCCGAACCCATCAGCTCGCCGACCAGGCTGCTGGACAAGGTCGCGGTCCGGCCGCGCAGCTGGTCCGGCAGCCCGGCCGTGCTGNNGTGCTGACCAGCCGGAGCATGTCGTCCTCGATGATCACGAAACCGCCGGCGTCAGCGCTGGTCAGCTCGCGCAGGCTGGCGGCGATGCGGTCCAGGACCGACTCCAGGTCCCGCTGGGCGTTCATGTCGGCGACCACGTCGCCGAGCCGGCGCACGACCCGGGCGCGTTCGGCCATGTAATGCCGGGCGACGTCGTCCTCGCCGGCCCGGTGGCAGACGTTGACCCAGCCGGTCACCTCGCCCGTCCCGTCGATCAGCGCGCTGGTGTCGATGCGCAGGTCGATATGCGTGCCGTCCTTGCGGATCCGGCGGGTCGCGAAGGAGATCTGGCCCCCGCCCCTGACCCGCTCAAGGACGGCGTTGTGCTCGGCCGTCAGCTCCTCGGGGATGATCTGGGCCTCAAGGCCGACGACCTCCGCGGCGGTCCAGCCGAACATTCGCTCGGCGGCCGGGTTCCACAGCATCACCGTCCGGTCGGTGCCGAACGCCACAATCGCATCAGCCGCGCACTCGATCACGGTACGTGCCGTCGCGTCCGCGCGGCTGCCGATCATCCCCGCTTGCTCTGCGGTCACGTGATCATCGTGCCACGTCACGCGCCTCAGGGTGGGAAGAGTACGCCAGGGTTGAGCAGGCCAGCCGGGTCCAGAGCGGACTTGACGGCACGCATCGCCGCGATCTCGGCCGCGTCCATGACTACTCACCATATTGGCCCGCGCTCATCTATAGTACTTTTCAAATACGAGTAAGTGCCGTTCATCCGGGGCATTCATGAGGGTATGGGTGCCCGGAAAACGCTCTTCCGCTAGGACGCGGATCATGGACCAGGCAGAGTCAAGCCCATCGCAGGGTCAGCCGGAGCGGCCGGGACAGCCCGTCCCCACGCCGCCCCCCGAGCTCGCGGCCGCGGCGCTGCGGCTCGAGCATCCGGTCATCGCCGGTTACGACGGTTCGGCCTCGAGCCGCAACGCGCTGGCGTACGCGGCCGGGGTATCAAGACGGCTCGGCAGGCCGCTGCTCGTCGTCTACGTGTGCCCGACCGGGGCCTACTGCGAGCCGCTGACCGGGCAGGTGGTGGGGGCGCCGCGGGACACCGAGGCGCTGGAGCGATGGCTGCTCACCGAGCTCGACCAGGTGACCGGGCACGCCGAGGTGGACGTGCACGTCCGCACCCGCCGGGGCAGCCCGGCCCGGGAACTCGCCGCGGCGGCTGAAGAATTCAGCGCCGACGCGCTCGTGATCGGGGCACCGCGGCATTTCTGGCACCGGGTCGCGGGCTCGGTGTCCGGGTGGCTGGCGCGGCACGCCCGTTGTCCCGTCATCGTCGTGCCCTTATCGTGGCTAGGCACCAGGGTGGCGAGGACACGTCACATATACATAAGTGGGCGAGGAGGGATTTGAACCCTCACGTCCTTTCGGACACACGGACCTGAACCGTGCGCGTCTGCCGTTCCGCCACCCGCCCTGGGCAACGAGTAGATTAGCACGACCACGAGCGCTCCTGCGCCGCGGATACGATCAGGGTCAGTACGCGAAGGGAGGTGGCACCTTGGGAGTTCTGCAGCGCTTCGAGCGCCGGCTTGAAGGCATGGTCGAGGGTGCCTTCGCTCGCGCCTTCAGGTCAGAACTGCAGCCGGTCGAAGTGGCCAGCGCGGTGCAGCGCGAGATGGACGACCGGGCCGCCATCGTGGCCAAGGGCCGCACCCTGGTGCCGAACGACTTTGTCGTCGAGCTGGCCGAAAGCGATCACGAGCGCCTCGACGTGTACGCCGAGAGCCTGGGTGTCGAGCTGGCCAACCTGGCCAGGGACTACGCCAAGGAGCAGGGCTACTCGTTCGTGGGCCCGGTCCGGATGCGGTTCGAGGGGGTGCCGGAAATGACCACGGGAACCTTCCGGATCCGCTCTGGCGTCATCCGCGGCTCGACCATCGAGGGCGGCGAGATCAGGCTGCCGGCCAGTGACCTGCCGCGGCCGCAGGGCCGGGGCTTCCCCGGCCACCCGCGGCTGCTCGTCTCGGGGCCGGGCGCGCCCGGCGGCTCGGCAGGCGGCGACCAGCACACCTATGAGCTGGTGACGCCGGTGACGCTGCTCGGCCGGGGGACGGACTGCGATCTGCGGCTGGTGGACCCGGGGGTGTCCAGGCATCATGCGGAACTGCGGGTGGAAAGCGACCAGGTGGTCCTGGTGGACCTTAGCTCCACGAACGGCACCTTCGTCAACGGCCAGCCCGTCAGGCGGGTGGCGCTCACCGACGGCACGCAGGTCTCGCTGGGCCGGACCACGCTGGTCTTCCGCGAGGACCGCCAGGACGGCCAGGGCAGCGGTTATTCAGGCAGTAGCTACTAGGGTCCAGGGGCGTGGCCGCACATGAACGAGCTGTCCCTCACCGTCATCAGGGTGGCGTTCCTGGCCGTGCTCTGGCTGTTCGTCATTGCGGCCATCGGAGTGGTGCGCACTGACCTGCTCGGGGGCCCGGCGGCCAACGGCCGGCGAGGCAAGATGCGCCAGCCCCAGGCGCCGCGCCCGGCCAAGCCGGCTAAGCCGGGCCGGGCTGGCCGCGGCTCGCCGCGCATCCTGGTGGTGACCGGGGGCGCGCTCAAAGGCACGACCCTGGACCTCGATCAGCAGCAGATCACGCTGGGGCGGGCCAATGATGCCACGCTAGTGCTCAACGACGACTACGCTTCAAGCCGACATGCCCGGATTTTCCCGCAGGACGGTCAGTGGATCGTCGAGGATCTCGGTTCGACCAACGGCACCTACCTGGACCGGCAGAAGGTGACGCGGCCGATGCCAGTACCTGCGGGGGTTCCGATCCGCATCGGTAAGACCGTTCTGGAACTGCGCAGATGACACTTGTACTCCGCTACGCGGTACGCTCCGACGTCGGCCTTCTCCGTGAAGGAAACGAGGACTCGGCGTACGCGGGACCGCGCCTGCTCGCGGTTGCGGACGGAATGGGCGGCCACGCGGCGGGCGAGGTGGCCAGCTCGGTGACCATCGCCTCGATGGCGGAACTCGACTCCGAGCCTCCCGGCGACGACATCCTGGCGGAGCTTGCCGCCGCCGTCTCCGCCGCCAACACGCGGCTGCAGGAAATGATTATCGCCAACCCCGCGATCGAAGGCATGGGCACCACGCTGACCGCGCTGTTCTGGTCAGACGGGCACGCGGCCGTCTGCCACATCGGCGATTCGCGCGGGTACCTGCTGCGCGAGAACGAGCTCTACCAGATCACCCACGATCACACGCTGGTGCAGTCGCTGGTGGACGAGGGCCGGATCAGCGCCGCCGACGTCTCCACTCACCCGCAGCGTTCGCTGCTGCTGCGGGCCCTGGACGGCCGGTCGGTCGCCGAGCCCGACCTCTCCGTGCACGAGGCGCAGGCGGGTGACCGCTACCTGCTCTGCTCGGACGGGTTGTCCGGCGTGGTCAGCGACGAGACGCTGCGCGAGACCCTGGCCACGATCGCCGAGCCCGAGGCCGTCACGCGCCAGCTCATCGAGTTCGCCCTGATCGGCGGCGGACCGGACAACATCACCTGCATCGTGGCCGATGTCACGGACACGAACACCACGCGGCTGCCGCCGACCAGGACTCCGGTGCTGGCCGGGGCGGCGGCCAGCGTCGGCGACCCGCTGGCCGTCGACGGCACCAATCCGTTCGACGCCATCGACGATCACTTCGAGGATCGGTTCGGTCAGCCGCCGCTGACCGCTTCGCAGCCGGCCATGGGCTTCGCCGAGACGGACCCGGGCTCCGTGCCGCTCGCCCTGGCCAACGGGAACGGTACCGGCCCCAACGCCGTGGCCGGGCGGCGCAGCCACCGCGCCCAGCCGAAACGGGCCGCCCGAAGCGGCCGGGGCGG
This sequence comes from Actinomycetota bacterium, assembly GCA_003161205.1. The sequence continues at coordinate 4,405 of PMOU01000128.1, forward strand.
CCGGGGCCGCCGCCGCTGGCCGATCGTGACCACCTCCCTGGTCGTGCTGCTCGTCGTCATCATCGGCGGCGGCTATCTCGGCTGGCTGTGGAGCCAGGACCAGTACTACGTCGGGACCGACACCAAGGGCGAGGTCCTCATCTACCGCGGCGTGAACGAGCGGATCGCCGGGGTCAGCTTGTCCAAGCCCTACGAGCAGACTCAGATCATGCTCGACCAGGTGCCCATGCAGTACCAGCAGACGCTGAAGAGTACTGATACCGCGAGCAGCCTGAGCGACGCCAGGAACATCGTCGGGACCGTCAGCAGCGCGGTCAGGAGCTGCCGTCAGCAGTACACCGTGCTGCAGTCCTGGGTGACGCAGGAGAACGCCTACCAGGCGGCGGTGGCGGCGGCCAAGAAGCAAAAGAAACCGACGGACAAGATCTCCAAGCCGGGCCCGCAGCCGGCTCGGGCCGCCAGTACGTGCCCGCCGTCAACGGCGTTCGGCATCGCGGCCAGCGCCATCGTCCCGTCGGCCACGGCCCCCGGGGCCTCGTGAGCAGCATCACCGCCCCGACACCGGCGGTTGATCCCGGCAACCCGCTGCTGCCGGGAGGCCGGAGCAGGCGGCGAACCGAGCTGATCATGCTCGTTTTCGCCTTCGCGCTGGTCGCGTTCGCCTTTGCCAACGTCGGTTTCAGCCTCAAGGGCAAGCTGCCCTCGGGGATAGCGGAATACATGGTCGCCTTTATCGTCATCATCGCGATCGCCCACCTGGCCATGCGAAGATTCGCCCCGTGGGCCGACCCCCTGCTGCTCCCGCTCGCGGCCCTGCTGAACGGCCTGGGCATCGTGATGATGTACCGGCTGACGGCACAGGTGAATCCGGCTACCGGAAGTCCCGTGCTCAGCACCTCGGCGACCGATATCCAGATCCTCTTCTCGGCCATCGGCGTCGGATGCTTCGTCGCGGTGCTCGCCCTGATCCGCGAGCCACGGGTGCTGCAGCGCTACACCTACACCCTCGGCGCCATCGGAATCGTGCTGCTGGCGCTGCCCGCGCTGCTGCCCGACTCGATCAGCGAAGTGGCCGGCACCGGCGCCAAAATCCAGATCCGGTTCGGCTCGCTGATCACCTTCCAGCCGGAGGAGTTCGCCAAGCTGGCGCTGGCCATCTCGTTCGCCGGCTACCTGGTCGCCAAGCGCGATGTCCTGGCCCTGGCCGGCCGCCGCGTGCTCGGCATCGACCTGCCCCGGGCCCGCGATCTCGGCCCGATCCTGCTCGCCTGGGCGGCCAGCCTGCTGCTGCTGATCTTCGAGAGCGACATCGGCACCAGCGCGGTGTTCATGGGCCTGTTCGTCGCCATGCTGTATATCGCTACCTCGCGGACGTCCTGGCTGCTGCTCGGCTTCCTGATGTTCGTGGTCGGCGCCTACGCGGCCAGTAAGCTCGTCGGCCACGTGGGCGAGCGGTTCGACATCTGGCTGCATCCGTTTGCCGGGAGCAACCCCGAGGGCAACGCCTACCAGCTGGTCCAGGGCCTGTACGGGATGGCCAGCGGCGGGCTGCTCGGCAAGGGCCTGGGCGGCGGCGAGCCGTACATCACCCCGCTGGTGCAGAGCGACCTGGTGATCAGCGCGTTCGGCGAGGAACTCGGGCTGGCCGGGCTGATGGCCATCCTGCTGATCTACGGGCTCATCGTGCAGCGGGGGCTGCGGACCTCGATGCTGGTGAAGGACCCGTTCTCCAAGCTGCTGGCCGGCGGTCTTTCCTTCATGCTCGCCCTGCAGGTGTTCGTCATCGTCGGCGGCGTCACCCGGCTCATCCCGCTGACCGGCATCACCACCCCGTTCCTGTCCCAGGGCGGGTCCTCGCTGGTGGCGAGCTGGATGCTGATCGCCTTGCTGGCCCGGCTGAGCGACACCGCCCGGCGGCCGCCGCCGCGGTCGATACAGGAGGAGGGGCTGACGCAGGTGGTGACGCTCCAGTGAACCGGGCGTTGCGCCGGATCTCGATCGGCGTCCTGGTGATGTTCCTGCTGCTGCTCGTCAACGTCAACTACCTGCAGGGCGTCGAGCCTGCCAGCCTGGCCACCGAGCCGGGCAACTCGCGCGCCTTCTACGCGACCCAGAATCAGTACGAACGCGGCAGCATCGTCACCTCCGACGGAGTGACGATCGCGGCATCCAAGCCGAGCAGCAATTCTGACGATTCGATCAAGTACCAGCGGTCTTATCCCCTGGGCGAGGAGTACGCGCCGGTCACCGGGTACGACACGCTCTACAGCCAGACCGGGATCGAGGCGGCCGAGAACCCGCTGCTGTCCGGGAACGACTCCGCGCTTGACGTCCGGAAGATCATCGACCTGATCACCGGCAAGACGACGAAGGGCGCCACGATTCAGGTCACGATCAACTCCGCGGCGCAGAACGCGGCCTGGCAGGCGCTCGAGGCGACCGGCAAGCCCGGCGGGGTGGTGGCGATCGACCCGAGCACGGGGAAGATCCTCGCCATGGCCTCCTACCCCAGCTACAACCCGAACCTGCTCGCCACCCACGACAGCACGCAGCTGGTCAAGGCCGATAATGAGCTGCTGCGCGCCGCGGGCAACCCGCTGCTGAATCGCACGACCCAGGCCACGTACCCGCCCGGCTCCACGTTCAAGATCGTCACGAGCTCGGCGCTGCTGACGCAGGATCCGAGCACCACGGTCAACACCAACGTCGCCTCGCCGACTACTCTGACCCTCCCGCAGACCACTCACGTGCTCACCAACGACGACGGGGAAGCATGCGGCAACGGGAGCGGGCAGGCGCCGCTGATCACCGCCTTCGCCCAGTCCTGCGACACCACCTTCGGCAAGATCGGGATGGACCTCGGCGGGTCGGCCCTGAACGCCATGGCCGAGAAGTTCGGCGTGAACGACGCGAACCTGACCATTCCGCTGGGCGTGACCAAGAGCAACTACACCATCCCGCCGAGCCCGCCGCTGACCGCCTACTCGGCCATCGGCCAGTTCGACGATGCCGTCAGCCCGCTGCAGGAGGCCATGTTCGCCGCGGCGATCGCCAACGGCGGGACGCTGATGAAGCCGTACCTGGTGCAGCAGGTGACGGCCAGCGACCTGAGCACGGTGACCGCGACCACGCCGTCCGTACTGAGCCAGCCGGTCTCGGCATCCGTCGCATCTGATGTGCAGCAGATGATGCGTGCCGTGGTGCAGGATCCCGACGGCACCGGCTACGCCTTTAACGCCCAGGCCGAGGACGGCATCGTGATCGCGGGCAAGACCGGGACCGCGCAGAACGGCGCGAACAACACCGGGCTCGATGACGCCGCCTTCACCTCTTTTGCCCCTTACGGCAACCCGAAGATCGCGGTGGGCGTCATAATCCAGGGCGGCGGTTACGGAGCCACCGCGGCCGCACCCATCGCCGTGCAGGTCATCAAGGCGTACCTGGCCACCCTGGGGATCAAGTGAGCGACTATCTGCTGGCCGGCCGGTACCGGCTAACCGACCGCATCGCGGCAGGCGGCATGGGCGAGGTGTGGCGCGGCCAGGATGAGCTGCTCAACCGCGCCGTCGCGGTCAAGCTGCTGCCGACGGGACGGGCCGGCGACGAGGCGTTCCTGGCCCGGTTCCGGGCCGAGGCGCGCTACGCCGCCAGCCTGTCCCATCCGGGCATCGCCCGGGTCTACGACTACGGCGAGTCGTCGGAGTTCGGCGGCGCCTACCTGATCATGGAACTGGTCGACGGCGACCCGCTGTCCGCGATCCTGGCCCGGATAGGCCGGCTCTCCCCCGATGCCACCCTGGACATCGTCAGCCAGTCAGCCCGGGCCCTCGACGCCGCGCACGAGGCCGGCATCGTGCACCGCGACATCAAGCCGGGCAACCTGCTCGTCGCAACGGACGGCACCGTCAAGATCACTGATTTCGGCATCGCGACCGCGGTCCGCGCGGCCCAGGCGGCGCACCTGACCGAGACCGGCATGGTGATGGGCACGGCCATGTACGTCTCGCCCGAGCAGGCCACCGGCCAGCCGGTGAACGACGCCTCGGACATCTACTCGCTCGGTGTGGTCGCTTACGAGTGCCTGGTCGGTCATCCGCCGTTCACCGCCCGCGAGCCGCTGGCCATCGCGTTCGCCCACAAGCATGAGCCGGTGCCCGCCCTGCCGCCTGACGTGCCCCCGGCCGTCAGCGATCTGGTCTACGACATGCTGGCCAAGAGCCCCGAAGACCGGCCCGCCAGCGCCCGGGCGGTCGCCGACCGCGCCGACATGCTGCGAGACGCCCTGACCCTGGGCGATTCCGGACGGGCAGCCGACTATTCGGGCGCGACCAGGGCAGACCTGCCCGCGGCGGCGACCGGCGCCCTGCTCGGCGGCGCGGCGGCCGGCGGCTTCCCGCCCGACGGGCACCGACGGGCACCGGGCGGCGCGAGCGGCGCGCGGCAGCGCCGCCGGTTCGTGACCGCGGGGGCGACGGCGGTACTGTGCGCCATCGCCGTGGGGGTCGGCCTGTACGTTAGCGGTCATATCGCGAGCCAGCCCAACGGGATCGTGAGCAACACGGCGCCGCCGAGCAGGTCGTCAAGCGCCACACCTTCGCGTCGCGCCAGCCAGCACCCCACGCCGACGCCTAGTGTGGTAATCACGCAGCCGACAACATCGGCCAGTCCTGTCGTCAGCACGCAGCCAGTGAGGACCGTGAAACCGACACCGACCCATAAGTCACCGCCGACGACACCGCCGGCGACCCAGACAGCGACGACACCGCCGACGAGCGCGCCGCCAACGACAACGCCGCCGACGAGCGCGCCGCCGACGACAACGCCGCCGACGACGTAGACCTAGAGAACTAGAAATAACCCAGGGTGGTTTGGCACAGTGCGAGATATGACACAGCCCCGTCTACTCGGCGGCCGCTACGAGCTCGATGGCGTAGTGGGCCGCGGCGGCATGGCCGAGGTCTACCGGGCGCGCGATATCCGGCTCGACCGGATCGTCGCGATCAAGACCCTCCGCGCCGACCTGGCCAGGGACCAGATATTCCAGGCGAGGTTCCGCCGGGAGGCCCAGTCGGCGGCCTCGCTGAACCACCCGTCCATCGTCGCGGTCTACGACACCGGCGAGGACATGGCCACCGGTGTCCCCGTGCCGTACATCGTGATGGAGTACGTGGACGGCCGCACCGTGCGCGACCTGCTGCAAGAAGGTCACCGGCTGCTCCCCGAGCGGTCGCTCGAGATCATCGACGGCGTCCTGCGCGCCCTTGACTACAGCCACCAGGCCGGCATCGTGCACCGCGACATCAAGCCCGGCAACGTGATNNAACGTGATGGTGACCCGCAACGGCGACGTCAAGGTCATGGACTTCGGCATCGCCCGGGCGATGAGCGACGCCCAGGCCACGATGACCCAGACCGCCCAGGTGATAGGCACCGCGCAGTACCTGTCCCCGGAGCAGGCCCGGGGCGAACGGGTCGACGCGCGCAGCGACCTGTACTCGGCCGGCTGCCTGCTGTACGAACTGCTGACCGGCAGGCCGCCGTTCACCGGCGACTCACCGGTCGCGATCGCCTACCAGCACGTCCGGGAGAATCCGGTGCCGCCGTCCCGGGTTGACCCCGACGTGCCGGCCTGGGCCGACGCGATCGTGCTGAAGGCGATGGCCAAGTCGCCCGCCGACCGGTATCAGACGGCCGCCGACATGCGCGCCGACCTGCAGCGCGCCGCCTCGGGCATGCCGGTGTCGGCCGCGCCGCCGACCCGCCTGGACAACTATCCGCGGACCCAGCGGATGGGCAACAGCGCGATGATGGCGGGGACGTCGCAGATCCCCCCGGTCGAGGACTACGACTACGCCGGCGATGGCTACGACCGCGGCGGGCGCGGCGGCGGGAGCAGCCGCCGCTGGATTCCCTGGCTCGTCGGCCTCGTGCTGGTGATCGGCGTGGTCGCCGGAGTGGCCTACTACCTGCTCGCGGGCGGCGGCAAGACGTATCCGGTGCCGCTGGTCAATGGCGAGACTGTCGCCACGGCAGAAGCTGGGGTCAGGCAGGCACACCTCGTTCCCACCGTGGTCGACCAGCCCAGCTCCAGCGTCAAGAGCGGCCTCGTCATCAAGTCCAGTCCCCCCGAGGGGAACAACGTCGCGGCCAACACCGTCGTGACGCTGTACGTGTCCACCGGCGCGGCGCCGGTGAACGTGCCGAACGTCGTCAACCAATCGCAGGCCGTCGCCGAGTCGACGCTGGAGGCCGCGGGTTTCCAGGTCTCCGTCAAGCAGGACCCGACGGCCACCCAGAGCGCGGGCACGGTGATCAGCCAGAGTCCGAGCAGCGGCACGGCCAAGCCCGGCTCGACGGTCACCATCACCGTCTCCGGGGGGGCGACCGCGGTGCCCTCGGTCGTCGGTGAGTCCCAGCAGACAGCCACCAGCGTGCTGACCGGGGATGGCTTCCAGGTCACCGTGGTGCAAGGGTCTGGCGGGACGCAGTACGCGGCAGGCACGGTCTTCAACCAGGTGCCTGGCGCCAATACCACCCTGGCCAAGGGGTCCAAGGTCACCATCTACGTGCAGACCGCGGCCACCCCCTCCGTCTCGCCCACGTCGAGCCCGACCCCGAGCCCGACCGGCAGCGGCGGCGGTGGCCTCGGATTCTGAGCCGAGTTACCCGCCGAAGCGACTACGCTTAGGTCCGCATCGCAGGGTCATCGCACGTTGTTGCCAGGCAGGGTTTTGCCCGGCAGGGTTTGCTAGGCAGGAGGCCGTCGTGCCCAAGTCGCGGGTCCGGAAGAAGACCGTCTACACGCCGCCGCCGCCGAAGACCACGCGGCGGAAGGTCAGCGCGCCCTGGGTGGGTCCGGCCATCGTGGCCTGCCTGGTCATCGGCCTGGCCTGGATTGCGACGTATTACATCACGCAAGGCTCCATACCCGGCATGACCACGCTGGGCGCCTGGAATCTGGTGGTGGGGTTCGCGTTCATCATCGCGGGCGTCACCTTGTCCACCCGGTGGCGCTGAGCCCGGCCTTACAGTCCGCCGGCGGTGAGCTGGCCATTACGCACGACGACCGCGACGACGATCAGGGCCACGATGGCGACGGTCGCGACCACCTGCAGCGCGGCCCGGTTCTTCCGGGGCGCGTAGGCATAGGCGGCCGTGAGGAGAGCCCCGGTGAGCAGCCCGCCGATGTGGTCCTGCCAGGCGATGATGTTGTGCAAGAAGAGGCTGAGGGCCAGGTTGATGCCGATCAGTATGACGATCCCGCGGGTATCGAGACGAAGCCGCCTCGACACCACGAACCACGCCCCGAACAGCCCGAAGATCGCACCCGAGGCACCCACCGCCGGCTCGTTCTGCGGCGCGAGGAAGTAGTACATCACCCCGCCGCCGACGGCACTGAGCAGATACACGGCGAGGAAGCGCGCCCGGCCGAGCAGGCCCTCCAGCGAGGGTCCCACGAATACCAGCGCCCACATATTGAACAGGATGTCCATGAACCCCAGGCCGCCCAAGCCGGTCGCCGGGGCCAGGAAAGCGGACGTGATCAGCCGGTACCACTCACCCGCGGCCACCCCGTGCATAGGGCCGGTGTAGGTGTACCGGGCGTACCCGAGCATCTCCAGGTTGTTGACGATGCTCGGGCGGACCCAGGTCACCAGGAATATCGCGACGTTGATCGCGACCAGCGCCCAGGTGACGACGGCATTCGCGGTCGGACGGCCGCCGAACGTGGTGGTGGCCTGCCGGGTCCCCCGCGCGTCCGCACCCACGCACTCGACGCACTGCTGACCCACCGAGGCCGACCGCATGCAGTCAGGGCACGCGTAGCGCCCGCACCGGACACACGACACGTAGGTTTCCCGGCCGGGGTGACGGTAACAGGTCGGAACTTCCGGGGTCCCGGGGGCGACTCCGTCTGGCCGAACCGGCTCGCCCGGTCCGGAATCGCTGGGCGTGCTCACGTATCGTCCAATCAGTAGGCAGGCCCGCTCAGCTGGCCGGGCCGCGCTCCACCGTGACCGACTCGATGATCACGTCTTCGGCGGGCCTGTCCTGGCTAGCGGTCTTGACCCGGCTGATCAAGTCAACCACGTCCGCACCCTCGATGACCTCACCGAAGATGGTGTGCTTGCCGTTCAGCCAGGGCGTCGGCGCGACCGTGATGAAGAACTGGGAGCCGTTGGTGCCGGGCCCGGCGTTCGCCATCGCCAGCAGGTACGGCCGGTCGAACGCGAGGTCCGGGTGGATCTCGTCGGCGAACTTGTAGCCAGGACCGCCCCGGCCAGATCCGAGCGGGTCTCCGCCCTGAATCATGAAGTCGGGAATGACCCGGTGGAACACGGTCCCGTCGTACAGCTTGCCGGTAGTCGGCCGCCCGGTGGTCGGGTCGGTCCACTCCTTGCCGCCCTCGGCTAGTTCCACGAAGTTGCGCACGGTCTTCGGCGCGTGATCAGGGAAAAGGCGGATAACAACCGGCCCCTGGTTGGTGCGCAGCGTCGCGGTCAGCGTGTCTGTCATACGTTTGACTCCTCGCCTAGCCAGGTGACTGGCCGGACATTTCGTCGTTGTAAATTTCGTCCTGTCCTCACCGTACCGGTAGCGCGCGATGATTGAACCCAGCAAAGCCGGGAAGCCTGTGAGGACGGGATCACGCTCGGGAGGTTTACTGTGTCCCTTATGAAGACCAAACGCACATCCAGCGGGGTAGCCGTGGTCGGCGAGCGCGCGAAGAGCGCTGCCGCTCAGGCCGTCCCGATAGGAAAGCGCGCGGGAACGACAGCGGCTCAGAGCGTTCAAGGTGCGAAGGAATGGGCCGCACCGCGGCTCGAGGACGCCACGGACGTGGTCACGGCAGCGGGAACGACCGCCGTCCAGGGAGTCCGCCAGGGCGTTCAAAGCGCGAAGGAATGGGCCGCACCGCGGCTCGAGGACGCTGTCCAAGGTGCCCGGGAATGGGCCGCGCCGCGGCTCGAGGACGCCGCGGAAGCAGTCACGGCCACGGTCGCGCCCAAGGTTTCCTCTGCCCTGCGTTCCACCGCGCAGCAGGTCAGGCCCGCGACGTCGGGCAAGACCGGCATCCGGAAGCTGCTGAGCTGGCGCTGGTTGCTCGGCATCGGCGCGGTTGTGGCCGCGGCTGGTGCGACGACCGCCGTCACCATGCGACGCCGCTACGCCAGTGCCACCGCAGAGGCTAAGGACGCCACGGAAGCGTCCGAGGACGGAGGTACCGCAGAGGCAGGTGACGCTGCCCTGCACTCGGAGGTAAACGGCCAGGTCACTACCTCGAGCAAAGATAAGTAAGACTCGGGACAACAGACGCCCGCGGTACCGCGTGCCACGCTGACCTGCCCTAAGCAGCAGCGTGGTCGCGGTCCGCGGGCGTTCCCGCGCCTCGCCGTGGCGCGTCAGCACAAGGCGTTACGTTGGAGAGCCCGGAGTAACGGCTCCCGCCCGATGATCCGGTACCGTCTATTCGGTGACTGAGGAGGACGGGGTCGAAGGGACCAGCACGGCTCCGGCTGACCGCCTGGGCCCGCGCGGGCTGCCCCGCCTGACCGCATGGCTGGCGGCGGCCGCCATCGTCGTCTCCACCTTGATCATGATCGGTATCTCGGCGGCAGGCCCGAATGTCTCTGTGCCTTCGATGCGCCGGACCGATGGCTTGCCCTGGTGGCATTCACTCCACCTCAGCGCCCCGCTCGTGACGGTGTCCCTCTGGGCCGCTATGGTGCTGGGCTGCGCCGGCGTGATCGCCGGCCTCGTCGCCGTGGCCCGCGGCGCACGGCCGCCGGTGCGCCCGGTCATCGCGTTCGCTTTCCTGGCGGTCGTGGTGGTGACGGTGCTCCCGCCCGCAGGCTCGACGGACTCGATGTCCTATGCCGCCAGCGGGCGGATGGCCGTGATCGGCCACAGCCCGTACGTCATGACCCCTTCGCAGCTCAGGCAGGCCGGCGATCCGGTCGGCAGGCAGCTGCCGTTGAACGAGATACCGTCCACGTGGACCAATACGGTGTCCGTCTACGGTCCGGTAGCCACGGACGCGGAGTGGGTCGCGGCGGAGCTTGGCGGGACATCGCTGGCCCGCATCACCTTCTGGCTGAAGCTGGAAGAGGCGATTGCCTTCGGCGCGGTGGTCCTGATCCTGGACCGCGTGCTCCGGAACAATCCCGGCATGCGCCTGCGGGCCCACGTGCTCTGGTCAGCGAACCCGCTCCTGCTGTGGGAGATCGTCGCGAGCGGTCACGTTGACGGACTGTCCGCGGTGTTCGGCTTGCTGGGCGTGGCCGCCCTGCGGAGCCGTGACCGGCCAGCGGGTCCGGCGGTCACTCCCGGCAGTGCGGTCATGTCCGGCCTGCTGATCGGGGTGGCGACTGGGATCAAGGTGGAGTACGTATTGTTCGGTGCCGCCGTAGCCTGGGCCTGCCGCAGGTCGCTGAAGGCCTTCGCCGCCGCCGCGGCGGGTTTCCTCGTGGTGGTTATCCCGGCCTATCTGGCGGCCGGGACCCCCGCGATCAGGGTCCTTGTCACCCGCAGTCCCGGGGTGACCTGGGACAACATGTACCAGCTCCTGTGGCGGCCCGTGTTCGGATACACGCAGTTCAGCGCGTCCAGGATCCCGCCCCACCTCGAACTGGTCGCGTATCTGCTGTTCGCCGCCGTCGCGCTGCTGGCCCTGCTGCGCTTCCCCGATCGGGTCCCCGGCCTGCCGGCTGTCGCCCCGGCTCTGGCGCTGAGCCTGGCCTGGCTTTTCGTCACCGCCTTCCAGCGGCCCTGGTACGACGTGATGGCCATCAGCCTGCTCGCGCTGTACTCGACGTCCAAGCTGGACTGGGTGATCCTGATCCGCTTGCTCGCCGGCGCGACCGTTTACGCGCAGGCGATCGAGAGTCCCGCCGAGCCGCACTGGCTCTATGACGTCGTCCAGTTCGACGGAAGCTGGCTCACTCCCGCCGTCCGCCTCCTCGCGGCCGTGGCTCTCGTCTGGCTCTGCGTGTCCGGCCGCTGGGGCTGGCGCTCACGCTCCGTAGCGTCCTCGGGACCGCTGCCGGAGCTGCTGCCGCTGAGCTGACGGCGGCCCAGCGGGCACCGCCAAAAGCGAAGTTCTCCACATCACTCATTGTGGATAACTCTTAACGCAATTGCCCAGGATGCATGTGCCGTCGGCAAATCCGTGCACAGTTCTGTGGATTCCTTTGTGGACAACAATGTGAGCACGGCGACGAGTTTCGCCAGCAGCACGCCGAACCGCCCGGCATCAGCGCTTAGCGAGGCGTACATCCTTCATCACTTTGAGTAGCGACTACCGCGGTTCCGGGGGATCGCCCAGGGGGTCGGCGGTCAGGTACAGACGGGGCCAGCGGCAGTCGAGGAACTGGTCAAGGTAGCCGGTCAGCCGCTCCTCGAAGTCATCGTCTTCCGCGATGGCGCCGACCGCTCTTTCGATGCGTGACGGGCTGTCGACACCGAACGCGACCGCCCTCACCTCCCAGTCATCGCGCTGCCCGCCGTCGTACCACCGCTGCACGGTGCCGACCTGCCGCGCGCAGGTATCACCCGGGATCACCTGCCCGTACGTCCGTTCCCACTCCGAGCTGCGCGGATGCGGTCCGGCCCCCGGGCTTTTACGGTCAGCCGACTTGAGCGCGTCCAGCACGAGGGTCCACTGGTAGGCGGGCGCGAGCCACTTGGCTTCTTCCCGCTGGCACAGCCAGCTTCCCCGCGACACCCGGGACCTGATCGCGGTGCTGACGTGGGAGGCGAGGTCGACCGGGCTGACCCGGCCGACGATGACCGGCACCCGCGCGCTCAGGGCCTCGTCCACGCCGTGCGAGANNCGCGCAGTCCCGCAGCCGGGACGGCATCATCTGCAGCAGCGAGAGCAGCGCGGTGCGCGGCACCGGCATCGGCCAGCCGGTCAGGTGGGCGAGGACCGACAGCTCGGCCCACAACCTGATCGCCGGATACTCATCCAGCACGCGCTGAGCTATCCGCATGTCCCGCAAGGTGCACGGCCGTGCGATGCAGTCGGTCCCGCAGGTAATGCTGCGCGGATGGACCACGCCGGCCGGGGTCGCGGTGGCCGCCTCCACCGCTGCCTCGCGGCCGGTGCCGTCCGGCATCCTGGCCAGCAGCGGATAGTCCATGCCGTCGGTGAACACCGCGGCCTCACCGGGCTTGAGCGTCACCAGGAACCGGTTCTGCGCCCTGGTCATGTTCATCGTCGCACCCACGGCATCGCGGTCGTCGGCCGCCGGAAGGCGGTGAGTTATCTTCACCGCGGTGTTCTTGATGACGTCCTGGATGAGGCGGTCCGGGATCTGCTCGGCGATGATGAGCCCCTCACCGTAGGCGCGGATCTCGGCGAGCAGCCCGGCGAACATCTCGACCGCGTGCGCCGCCGCGCCGCCACCACCGCCCGGACTCTCCTGGCGACGCAGCAGCCGGTGTGCCTCCTCGATGACGGTGAGGTGGCGGAGCCCGGCCTGGCCGGCCGGACCGGCCCGGTTCGCCATCCGCAGGTGCTCCACCAGCCTGATCAGCACCGTTCCCATCAAGAAGGCCTTGTCGCTGTCGTCGCCGACGTCCTCGATCTCCAGCACGGCGTTGGTTCGCAGCAGCTTGCCGAAGTCGAGTTGGTGGCCGCCCACCAGGAAGCGGCCGGTCGTACCCAGTCGCAGGCTGGACAGGCGGACCTTGATGAAGCCGAGCACATCGTCGGTGATCCGCTGGCTGTAACCGACCTCCTGCACGATCCTGATGGCGGCCCGCTGGAGATCGGCGAGGTTCGGGTAGGCGGGGTTGGCGTCGGGCACGACCGTCTCGCCAAGGGCCAGGTCCCAGCCCGCGTCCTCGTAAACCCTGGTCAGCGCTGCGCTAAGGACTTGCGGGAACGGCTCTTCCGAACGGAAGGACGCGATGAACAGCGCCTTGACGAGATCCGCGTGGGTNNGCAGCGGAAACCGGCGCCCCTCGTGGTCCGGAGCGGGTTCCAGCGGGTTGAGCCCGGCCGCGATCGCGTCTGATTCACCTGGCCGGATGCGCACCACCCGGACGGCCGCGGCGTCAGGGCCGGGGGCACCGGTGCCGGCCAGGCGCGCGGCCATCAGCCGGTATTCGGCCTTGGCCGGCTCCACCACCAGCCACGGGATCCCGGCCGCGGTAGCGGCCTCGAGCAGCGTCCGCACCGTCTGCGACTTTCCCGAGCCGGTGGCGCCGCAGACGAACACATGCCGGTTCAGCGAGTCAAGCGGCAGGACGAGCGGGCCGGCCGGGCGCTGGCTGGAGTCCAGGATCTCGCCGACCGCGATCGTCTCCCGCCCGGGCGCCAGCTCCTGAGTCACGTCGAAATCGGGCCGCAGCGCCAGCCGCACCCCGGGTACCTCGCGCTCAGGCGGCCGGGAGAGCGCGGCGACGAGCTCGGTACTGGCATGAAACGGATAGCCCGGCGCCGTGTCACCCTCGGCAGGCGCCGGACCCGGATCCTTCAAGAGCTCCGGCAGGCTGCCCGCGGCCTCGCCGACCGGGGCTATCGCGTAGGGAAGCTCGGCCAGGTCAGCTGATGCGCATACCAGCCCGGCCACCCGGGAAGCAACGCCCGGATCAGTGCCGCCCGCGAGCAGGCGCACCCGCCACAGACCCGTCGACGTGCCTTTCCGCATCTCAGCGTGACGCAGGTGAAGCCGGCGGGCCGCCATGGCCCGGTCGGGAAACCGGTCAGAATGACCGGTCGACAGCTGCTCACGGCGAGCCACGTCATCCGCGATCTCCCGGACCTGAGCCGCGCTCAGGGGCTCGGCGACAAGCAATATGCCGAACGGGCCGGGCCACACCGCCAGCAAGCATTCTTCCATTGACGGTGGCGGGCGCCCGTCGGCGCGACCCTCGTTATCGGGCAGCAGCCCGTCGCTGATCCCGCCGATCGTCCGCCAGGACGGCAACTGCGTCATGAGCCTGGCCAAGGAGCCCCGGGCCAGCGGCTGGGCTTTCGCGCCGCCCGGAAGGGTCAGGAACACTTCTCGATCCGCGCCACTGCCGACCAGGCCCGCACCGGCCACGAGAAACTGGATCGGACCGCCGGCGCGGTGCCTTATCCAGCCAATGGCCAGTGCGCCCGTGCTGCCGTTCCCGGCTTCGATTCCGGCGTGNNTCACGGCGTTCCTTCCCACCTCTTCCGGACCCTTCAATAAGGACACCAGCCTCGCCGCGAGTACACCAGCCTGCTGCCCATCAACACGAGGTGGTAGTTACCGATACACACACCTTAGACACGCTAGGTGGCACTTAGGAAGACCGCCGAGACGCTCACGAGACCACCGGCCGCTGTCGTCACGTCGTCCGGTCACGGTCCGTCATCCGGAAATTCCCACGGCGCCGGGATTCTCGGGTCGTAAGCCGGCCGATGACCAGAATCGAAGTCGCGCCCGTAACCGGGATCGAAATCGAAGCCGGGATCGGAGTCGGAGTCGCGGCCGTACCCTGGTCCGCGAGGCGCGGCGTAGTCGGGTTCGTAATCCCGGCTGTAGCCCGGCGGGGATCCGTATCTCCACAAGGGCCCATAGCCCTCTCGCTGAGCGAACGGCATCTCGCCGTCTTCCAGGTCATCCTCGTACCTGGGCGGCAACGTCCGCCAGTCATTCAGCTGACGCGAGCGGCGGCGGCCTCTCCCCGGTGAACGCCGGCGGCGTGCCCACGCCCGCAGCTGCAGCACCGTAAAGGCGCCCACCGCGGTGACAGCGACGGCGACCAGCACGATCCGGCCCAGCATCGGGCTGCTCCGGCGCGCATGCCCGGCAGCGGCCGCCGCCGACGGGGACGGCCGGATGCCCGTCGCCGGACGCGGACTCTGGCTGGCAGTGCCGTTCGGCGCGGCGAACGCCCGGCCGCCGGAGGTGCCAAGCCACGCCTTGAAGCTGGCGTAGACCGGGTTGGCCCCCGTCGCGCTGACCGGATAGGCCGACGCGTTGACCGCCTCGGCCAGGTCGACGACGCCGTATCCGAACGCGCGGTTCGGTACCGGATGACCCGCAGCGGTGGCGGTATCGATGATCCGCTGGTCCACCTGATACCACGGCATAGCCGGATAGCGAGACAGGATCAACGCCGCCGCTCCGGAAACCAGCGCCGCGGAAAGGCTGGTTCCCGCCCCGATGGTCGTGTACCGCTCGTCCCGGCCGACGTACACCATGTGGGCGCCCGGCGCCGCCACGGCTACGTATGGCTGCTGATCGCTGTACGGCCACAGCGAGCCATTCGGCTCAGAACTCCCGACGGCCAGCACGCCAGGGCACCCGGCTGGGCCTATCGGTTCCGTGCCGGGCAGCGCGGTGTCCCCCGCGCCGGCGACGAGAACGACATTGTGCTCGAGGGCGTACGCGAACGCGTCCTCCTCGGCCGGATCGCAGACCGCCCGCGACGGGCCGGTCCCGCCGAAAGACATGTCGATGACGCGTGCGCCGTGACTGACCGCGAACCGGACCGCCTCGGCGACTTCGGATCCGGCGACGTCGCCGTGGCCGCCCGGCGTGTCGGGGAAGGCCACCGGCAGGATCTTTGCCTCCGGCGCGATACCGACGGTGCCGGTTCCGTAGCCCTGTCCGGCGATCAGGACCGACATGGCGGTCCCGTGACCGTCGTCGCCGTCGTCGTAGTCCACGTCGCCGCGGCTATCGTGCCCGGTCAGGTCGAGACCAGGCAGCACCGCGCCGCGCAGGTCAGGGATGCTGGCCTGAACGCCGGTGTCGAGCACGGCTACGGTCACCCCCGCACCCCCGGTCAGCGGCCACACCTGCTGCTGCACCTGCCAGCTGCCGAACCACCACTCGTTACCGCCTGGCGTCAGCGCGGCGGCGNNAACCGCCGCCGCACCATGATCATGACCACAGGGCAGCATTGGCCGCTTCGGCCGACTGGTAGTTGGAATGAGCGGTGCCGATAACGGCACCGAGCTGCGACAGGACCTGCGCCATATTCGCCATGGCGGCGTCCCATTGGGCCTTGGCGGTGTAATAAGCCTGCTGGGCATTACCATCCCAGGCCGCCAGCGAGGATCGCAGCTGGGCATCGAGACTAGCCACTTCCGTCTGCAGGGATGTATAGGTCCGGGTGAAGTCGGCCTGCCCCTGTTCCAGCGACCCGAATACCGCCCTGGTGTACTCGCTCATGGCTCCGCTATCTCCCGTCAGCTGTTGAGCAGGCCCGCGATCCGGCCGACCTGGCTCGTGGTGGTGTCCTCGGTGGCGGTGTAGGTCGCCCGGGTGGAGACGAGCTTTTCCTGCATGCCCGCCAGCGCGTTCAGGACGCTGCCGAAGTCGACGCTGAACGCCTCGTACGTGCTGGTGAAAGCGGTGGCGGCCTGGCCGGTCCAGCCGCCCTGGAGGGCGGAGTGGTACCCGTTCATAGCCGACTGCAGCCCGCGGATAACCGTCACCGCGGCTTCCGCCTGGCTCGCGGCCTGCGCCATGGCCGCCCGGTCAACAGCAGACTCTCCCGCTGCCATCCCGTCACCTGCCTTTCCCGGTACGGGATCGCTCATGCTTTTCATTGATCACGCCGAAAGGCATGATCATTTACGTGACCGGTGCCGCGACCGCCAGGGAGAAAGAAGGCGGTGATCCCGGCGGCCGCGTGCACGGGCCACTAACCCGGACTACGGACGGCTGCCTGGCGCGGTTCAGCCGCTTCATTAACCGGTAAGGAATTATTGACGCCAGGATTCCCGAGAACCTGGGTCAGATAGGGATTACCGAACCTGGCTTCCGGATCGACTTCGGCGCGGACACGGCGGAATTCGTCGNNCCCCGCGTACTGGTGGATGGCGATATAGGCGGTGTCCCGGCCGTAAGCGGTGGACAGCCAGATGTCGTCGGCGGCGGCCACCCGCACCTCGACCGGGAACATCACCGGGTCAGCCAGGCGGGGTACCTCGCGGCGCAGCTCGCCGAGCACGTGGCTCAGTGATTCACGTGGAACGGCGTACTCGGACTCGACGAAACGCACCCGTCGCGGCGTGACGAACACCCGGTGCGACAGGTCGGTGTAAGACCGGGAGGACAGGGCGGCCGAGGAGAACCTGTTCAGCGCGGGAATGAGCCGGGGACGCGCCCGGCCGACCCGGCACAGCGTCCCGAACGCGGCGTTCTCCATCACCTCGAACTCCCAGAACCGGCGCCACCCCGGCATCGCGGCGGGCGGCGGGGAGCCGCCGGCCGGGGAAATCCGGTTGTTCCGCTTGACCAGGGCCCGGCGGCCGTAGGGAAACCAGTAGAACTCGAAGTGATCGTTAGCGTCGGCCAGCNNAGCGCGCCGAGGCCGACCCGGGCGGCCGCGAAGAGGTCGGGCCGGGCCGAGGCCGAGCAGGTCACCAGCGAGCCGTCCGCCAGGACGAGCTCCAGTCCCTCGACCTGGGTGGCCAGGCCGCCCAGCCGGGCACCGGTGCCGTGCGTCCCGGTCGACAGGGCGCCCGCGAGCGTCTGCGCGTCGATGTCACCGAGGTTGGCCATGGCCAGCCCCAGGCCGCCCAGTTCGGCGTTCAGGGCCCGCAGCGTGGTCCCCGCGCGCACCGTGACCACGCCGGTCCGCGGGCTGGCGGCGGTGACGCCGGTCCACCGGGACAGGTCGAGCGCCAGGCCGGCGGTCGCCGCGATCGCGGTGAAGGAATGCCCGCTGCCGAGCGCGCGCACCTGGAGCCCGTCCGCCGCCGCGTCTTTGACCGCAGCGCAGATCTCGCCCTCGGTCCGGGGCTGGCACCAGCGCGCGGGAACCGCGGTCGCGGTCCCGGCCCAGTTCCGCCAGGTGCGGGCATCGGGTGCGGCCATCGCCGCGGAGCGCTTCATTACCCGCAAGTATTCATATTTCCGCAGCGCTGGTCTACTGTGCGAGCATGTCAGTCGACCAGGGCGGCAAGCTCAGCGCCCGCGTGGCCACCGCCCCCGCAATCACCCCCGCGGGCGCGGCCGCGCCGGAAGCATTGCGCGCACGGTATGACGGGGCCACCGCAGCGCTGGACCCGCCGCTGGCGATCGTGGATGAGGCCGCGTTCGACCGCAACGCCGCCGACCTGACGCGCCGGGCCGCGGACCACCCGATCCGGGTCGCCACCAAGTCGCTCCGCTGCCGGTACCTGATCGAGCGCGCGCTGGCCAGCCCCGGCTACCAGGGCGTGATGTGCTACTCGCTGGCCGAAGCCCTGTGGTTGCACGCCATGGGCACCAGCGACGACCTCCTGGTGGCCTACCCCACGGTGGACCGCCAGGGGTTGCGGGCGCTGGCCGCGAACGCCACGGCCAGGCGGCAGATCACGATCATGGCCGACTCCGCCGCGCACCTCGACGTGGTGGACCGGGCCCTGGGCGACGGCCATCCGGAGATCCGGGTCTGCCTGGAACTCGATGTCTCCTGGCGCCCGCTAGCCCGCAACCCGCTGGTGCACATCGGCACCCGTCGCTCTCCGGTGCACGAACCGCGCCAGGCGGCTGCGCTCGCCACGGTCATCACCAGCAGGAAAGGGTTCCGCCTGGTCGGCGTGATGGGCTACGAAGGCCAGATCGCGGGCCTGCCCGACGCTCCGCCCGGGCACCCGGTCCGGGCCCAGCTCATCCGGTTCATCCAGGCCCGTTCGGTCCGCGAGCTGAGTCAGCGCCGGACCGAGGCGATCCGCCTGATCGAGGCCATCACCGGCCTGGAATTCGTGAACGGCGGCGGGACGGGCAGCCTGGAGTCCACGGCCAGGGACACCTCGGTGACCGAACTCACCGCGGGCTCGGGACTGGTCGGGCCCACGCTGTTCGACGGGTACACGAGATTCACCCCGGCGCCGGCGCTGCTGTTCGCGCTGCCCGTGGTGCGCCGGCCCGGCCCGGCCATCGCGACCTTGTTTTCCGGCGGCTACGTTGCCTCGGGCACCGGTACGGCGGACCGGCTGCCGCAGCCGTACCTGCCCGCGGGGCTCAGCCTGACCGGCGTCGAGGGAGCCGGTGAGGTCCAGACACCGGTGCGCGGGGCCGCGGCCTCGACGCTGGAGCCCGGCGACCGGGTCTGGCTGCGGCACGCCAAGGCCGGCGAACTCGCCGAGCGTTTCCGGGACTATCACGTCATCCACGAAGACGGCCAGGTCACCGCGGTGCCGACCTACCGGGGCGAGGGCCAGTGCTTCGGGTGAGGCGACGTGGATAGCCAGGAGACGGTTCAGGCCACCGACCAGCTTCCGGCGGCCCTGGCCGAGCCGGTTGAGCCGGTCCGGGGCCGCTGGATCACGCTGCTTTTCCTCGCGAACATCGGGCTGTGGCTGGCGATCTACGCCCCGATCCAGGTGGTGCTGCCCGAGCAGGTCCAGTCGCTGCATCCGGTGGACAAGGCCGTCCTGCTGTCGGTCGTCATCGGCGTGGGCGCTATCGCCTCGCTGCTGGCCAACCCGGTCGTCGGCGCGCTGTCCGACCGGACCACATCCCGCCGCGGCCGCCGCCATCCGTGGACGGTGGCGGGGGCGGTGGTCGGGGCGGCCGGACTGGTGATCCTGGCCGCGGCTCCCGACATCGCGGTGATGGTCATCGGCTGGTGCATCGCCCAGGTCGGCCTGGGCGGCATGCTGGCCACGCTGACGGCCGCGCTGCCGGACCGGGTGCCCGCGGGGCAGCGCGGCACGCTGGGCGGCCTGATCGGCATCAGCCAGATGCTGGGCACGGTACTCGGCGCCCTGATCGTCACGGTCCTGGTGACCAGGATCTCTCCCGGCTACCTGACCTGCGGCGTGATCGTGATCGCGGGCGCGCTCGTGTTCGCCTGGCGGACCGCGGATGAGCCGCTGCCCGCCGAATTCAAGCCGCAGGTCCCGGTATCCAAGGTGCTGCGCAAGCTGTGGGTCTCGCCGCGGCAGTTCCCGGACTTCGGCTGGGCCTGGCTCACGCATTTCCTGGTCAACCTGGGCAACGACCTCGGCACCTTGTACCTGCTGTACTTCCTGGCCGACGGGGCGCATTACCACGATCCGCAGCTCGGGCTGCTGACGCTGATGGCGCTGTACGCGGTGGCGCTGGCCATCGCGGGCGGGGTCTGCGGCACGGCCTCGGATAGGTCGGGGCGCCGCAAGCCGTTCATCATGGCGGCCGCCGTCACCTGCGCCGCGGCCGCGGCCATCCTGGTCATCTCGCCGACCTGGCCCGCGGCGCTGGTGGCCGCGCCGCTGCTCGGCGCGGGCTTCGGCACCTACTGGGCGGCCGCTCCCGCCATCTTGACCGCGGTGCTGCCCGCGGCGTCCGATCGCGCGAAGGATCTCGGCGTGATCAACGTGGCGTATTCGCTGCCGCTGGTCGTCGCGCCGATCATCGCCGGGGCGGTCCTTGGCCTCATGCACAGTTACCCGTCACTGTTCGCGCTGGCCGGGCTGGCGTCCATCGCGGCCGGGGTGACCATCACCCGGGTCCGTTCGGTCCGCTGACCGCCGTAACCGGTCCCCGCCGTAATATTCATGCCGAACGGGCCCTGGTTCACCCCCTGGCCAGGTGCGTCCCAACCACGGCGGCGCGGCGGACGTCGTAGAGGTGACATGGCTCGCGGAGCCGCTATCGGACGTTGTAAGGGGAACCGATGTTGATCACGAATTGGCTCAGATCCCGGCAGGCTGCGGCCGGCGCCGTGCTCTCTTGTGCCGCGCTCGCCAGTGCCGCCTTGCTGGTGACGGCCTGTAGCTCATCAGCTGGCTCCACGGCGGTGAGTTCCGCCAGCACCTCGGCGGGATCGCCGAGCGCCTCCGGGTCGCCGACGGCCGCGGGATCACCCACGGCCCCGGTCCCGCCGACCGCGACCCCGCCGGCCTCCCCGAGCGTGACCGCTTCGCCGTCTGGAACCAGCACCTTCCTGGCCGCGGCCCAGGACATCAACAACACGCCGCTGTACGAGCCCGCCTGCCTTTCTGATTTCGCTTGCCCGCTCTCCGGGGATTCCACCGCGTTCCTTGAGAAGATGAAGTGGACGGCCTGGTCCGCCACCGACGCCGTGGGCTTCGGCACGTACAAGCTCGATGACTGCAATCCCAATTGCGCCGCCGGCGTCTTGATCCCTGTGTCCATAGAGGTGACGCTCAGCCAGCCGGTCAAGGTCTGCTCCTCGTCCGGGACCCGCTGGTTCTGGTCCCGCGCGTCCTTCAGGTTCCTGGTCGGCCTGCCGAAGTCCCTGCAGGGCGACGCCGCCCCGCAGAACCCCTGGACGTTCTCCTCCGTGGTCACGGCGGCCGCGCAAAGCTGCCACACCTAACCGGCGGGCGTCACTCCGAGGCGGGACGAGGGTCCCGGGTCTCGATCACGGCGAAGGCGGCCGGGGGGAGGGTGACCGTGTCCTGGTTGATCGCGACCCCCGGGCTGGACGCGGCGAGCACTCCGGTGCCGCGCTGCCCCAGCGGCAGCCGGACGGCCTGCGGGCCGAGGTTCGCCGCGATCCGCAGCCGCCCCCGCCGGACCATGATCCACCGCGCGTCCTCGTCGAAGTCGGCGCTCACCCGGTCAAGCCGCGGGTCGGTGAGCTCGGGCCGGGCCCGGCGCAGCGCGATCAGCTCCCGGTACCAGGCCAGGATGCCGAGGTACGGCTCGCGGTCGCGCTGCGCCCAGTCGAGCTTGGAGCGCAGGAAGGTCTCCTTGTCCTGGGGGTCGGGTACATCGGCCGCGTTCCAGCCGTGCGTGGCGAACTCGGCCTTGCGTCCCTCGGCGACGGCCTTCGCCAGCCACGGCTCGATGTGATCGGTGAAGTACTGCCACGGGGTGTCCGCACCCCACTCCTCGCCCATGAACAGNNGCCCGGTTGCCGATCTGGTCGTGATCCTGCAGGTAGCCGAGGAACCGGTGGGCGGGCAGGCGGAACACGTCGACCTGCCGCCCGTGCCTTTGGCCGCGGAAAGCGGACCAGCTGCCGTCGTGGAAGAACACCTTGGTGTAGGTCTTGGCCAGCGCCGCCAGCGACCCGAAGTCGCAGTAGTAGCCCTGCCGTTCCCCGGTGATCGCCGCGTGCACCGCGTGATGAAAGTCGTCGCTCCACTGCGCGTTGAGCCCGTACCCGCCCGCCTCCCGGGAGGTGACCAGCCGGGGGTCGTTGGTGTCGGACTCGGCCACCAGCACGAGCTCGCGGCTCAGCCGGGCCGCCAGCGCCTGCACCTCGGTGGCGAGTTCTTCCAGGAAATGCAGGGCCCGGTGGTCCTCCAGGGCGTGCACCGCGTCCAGCCGGAGCCCGTCGAGGTGGTAATCGCGCAGCCACATCAGCGCGTTGCCGATCAGGAACAAGCGGACCTCGTCGGACCCGGGCTGGTCCAGGTTCACCGCGGGACCCCAGGGCGTCACGTGCGCCTCGGTGAAGTACGGCCCGAAGTCGCCGAGCCGGTTGCCGATGCCGACATGGTTGTACACCACGTCGAGCATGACGGCCAGGCCGCGCGCGTGACAGGCGTCCACGAACCGCTTCAGCCCGTCCGGGCCGCCGTACGGCTCGTGCACCGCCCAGAGGTTGATGCCGTCGTAACCCCAGCCGTGCTCGCCAGGGAACGTCGCGACCGGCATCAGCTCGACCGCGTGCACGCCGAGGTCACGGAGGTGATCGAGCCGCCCGATGGCCGCGTCGAACGTGCCCTTGGGGGTGAACGTGCCGATGTGCAGCTCATAGATCACCGACCCGTGCAGGGGGCCGCCGCGCCAGCTCCGGTCCGTCCAGCGGAAGGCGGAGTGATCATAGCGGCGGCTCAGGCCCGCGATGCCGAACGGCTGCCGCAGCGAGCGGGGGTCAGGCAGCGTCTCGCCGTCGTCCAGCCGGAACCCGTAGTCGATGCCGGCCGCCACGTCGGGCACGTCCGCGCTCCACCACCCGGAGCCGGGCTCGCCTTCGGCGCTCATCGGGTACCGCTGGCCCGCGACCTCGACCTCGACCTGCTCCGCGGCGGGAGCCCAGACGCTGAACGCGGTCACCAGGCGTTCCCGTTCGCGAGCCGGCCCTGCTCCTCGTCGTAGCCCTGCTGCTCGTCGTAGATCCGGTGCTCCTCGTCGTAGATCCGGTCCGGGATGAGCAGGGCCACCGGGAGCCGGCGCGTCAGCTCGGCCAGCGGTGGCCGCAGGCCGGCGTGCCTGACCCCGGTCAGCATGTCGCGCCAGTGGATTTCGGGCAGCGACAGGACGGTGTCGCCCCAGCCGCCGCGACGCCGCAGCCCGGCGGGCAGCCGGGTGACGACGGTGACCGCGTGCCCGCCGCGGACGAAGGCAACCGCGTGCTCCGCGGCCGGCCCCTCGCACGCGAGCGGCGCATAACTGCCCGCGAACCAGTCCGGATGGTCCCGGCGCAGCCCGAGCGCGCGGGAGGTCACCAGCAGTTTCTCCGCGTCCAGGCCGACCGCGGCGTCCGGCCCGGACGTCAGCGCGGCCAGCAGCCGCCTGCGCCGCTGGTAGTCCACCGGCCGGCGGTTGTCCGGATCCACCAGCGACAGGCCGGTGAGCTCACAGCCCTGGTAGACGTCCGCCACTCCCGGCATGGTGAGCTGCACCAGCTTGGCGCCGAGGGAGTTAACCCTGGCGTCGGGCGCGATCCTGGCCGCGAAGCCGGCGATGGCCGCGGTCAGTTCCGGATCACTGGTCACGGCGTCGGCCAGGCCGAGCACCGCCGACTCGTATCCGGCCCGGGGCACGGTCCAGGAGGTCCGGGTCTTGGCCTCGTGCATGGCCTTGCCGAGGTACTCCGCCAGGCGTTCGCTGCCGATCAGCCAGGCCCCGACCAGGGTCTGCCACATCAGGTACTCAAGGTCAGGCTCCGGCGCCCGCTCGGTGGCCTGCGCCGCGGCGCCGTCGGTCAGCCACCTGGCCAGGCCGTGCCACTCGCCGACCTGATGCGCCCATTCCTCCGGCCATTCGGCGAGCACGGCCAGCCGGGCTCGCACGTCCTCCTGCCGCTTGGTGTCGTGGGTGGACAGCGTGGTCAAGGTGGCCGGCCACCGGGCGGCCAGCCGGCCGGCCTCGGCGTGGAACCGCGCCGGGCTGACGCCGAAAACATCCGGGTTGCCGCCGACCTCGTTCAGCGCGCTGAGCCGGGACCAGCGGTAGAACGCGGTGTCCTCGACGCCCTTGGCCAGCACCGGCCCCGTGGTCTGGCCGAACCGCACGACCAGTTCGTCGCGGGCCGCCTGCTGCGACGCATCGCCGGCCGCGTCCCCCAGGCCGAGCACCGCCTCGCATACGCCGTCCAGGGCCGGGTGCAGCGAGGGGTCCAGGTGGTCGCGAGCACCGGCGGCGGCCGCCTGGACCACGGCCACCGATGAGCCGGGCGGCGGCTGACCCGGGGTCACGTAGGCCCGGTACACGCCGAACTCCGCCAGGACGGCCACCAGGACGTCGTGCAGATCGGCGGCGCTGAAGCCGTCCAGGGCCGGGTAACCCGCCCGGGCGAACAGCCGGGTCAGCCGGGACAGCTCCGCGGCGAAGGTGCCGTCGGCGATGTACTGCTTGGCGTCCCGCTCGACTTCGGCGAAGCCCTGGCTGCCGCCGGTGAAGCGGACGTATTCCGCGGTCAGCGGCTCTTCGCCGGCTGGGTCCACGAACAGGCCGCCAACCAGGCCGAGGGTGTCGTAGCCGGTGGTGCCCGCGCAGCGCCAGTCCGGCAGTTCCTCGTCGTCCGCCAGGATCTTCTCCACCACCACCCACGCGTCCGCGGTCGCCGCCGCCAGCCGGTCCAGGTAGCCGGGCGGATCGGCCAGACCGTCGGGATGGTCCACCCGCAGCCCGTCGATCAGCCCCTCATCCGCCAGGCGCAGCAGGACCTGGTGGGTGGCGTTGAACACGTCGGGATCCTCGACCCGGACCGCGATCAGCGTGTCGATGTCGAAGAACCGCCGCCAGTTCAGCTGGGTGGCCGCGTCGTGCCAGTCGGTGAGCCGGTAGTGCTGCTGGGCCAGCAGGACGCCGAGCGGCAGGTCGGCGACGCCGTCCCGCAGCGGCAGCACGTGGTCGAAGTAGCGCAGCACCGGCCCGGAGTGCCCGTCGCTGCCGGGGTCCCGCAGGGCCGTGTCGATGATCAGGTCATCCAGGCATTTCTCCAGCGGGCCGCCCAGGATCGGCATCAGCAGCCGGCCGTCCTGCGCGTCCCAGTCGACGTCGAACCAGTGCGCGTACTCCGACTGCCTGCCCTGGTACAGCACCGACCACAGCTGCTTGTTCAGTGATTCCGGGGTCGGCCGGGCCATGTGGTTGGGCACCACGTCGACCACCACGCCGAGGCCGTTCCGGTGAAACGTCTCCACCATCGCGCGGAACGCGTTCTCCCCGCCGAGGTCCGTCGAGACGCGCGAGTGATCCACCACGTCGTAGCCGTGCGGGGAGCCCGGGTTGGCCTGCAGGATCGGCGACAGGTAGACGTGCGTCACGCCGAGCGCGGCCAGGTAATCGGCCTGCTCGGCGGCACGGGCGAAGCCGAAGCTGTCCCGCAGCTGCAGCCGGTAGGTGGACACCGGTACCCGGCCCGGGACCCGGCGCCCCGGGCCGCCAGCGGGCTCAGCCACGACGCAGCAACTGCACGGAGTAGTTGACCACGTTGATCACGTCACCTGGCTTGACGGCGTTCTCATGGTCAAAGTCCGTCGCCGGGACCGCCGTGTCCAGCACCTTGGACCACCGCTGGCCATAGCGACGCGGCGGGATGACGAACTGAAGGTCGTCCTCGCCCGCGTTGAACAAGAACAGGAAGGAATCATCGCTGACCTTCTCGCCGCGCCGGTCAGGCTCACTGATGGCCCGGCCGTTCAGGAACACGGTGAGCGACTTGGCGAACCCCGCGTCCCAGTCGTCGTCGGTCATCTCCTCCCCGGCCAGCGTGAACCACGCGATATCGCCGAGCCGGTTCCGGCCGCCGCGCAGCGCCTGGCCGCGGAAGAACCGGCGGCGGCGGAAGACCGCGTGGTCGGCCCGCAGCCGGATGAGCGTGCGGACGTAGTCCAGCAGCGCCTGGTCCTCTTCGCCGCGCACCGCCCAGTCCACCCAGGAGATCTCGTTGTCCTGGCAGTAGGCATTGTTGTTGCCCCGCTGGGTGCGTCCCATCTCATCGCCGGCCAGCAGCATCGGGACGCCCTGGGACAGCAGCAGCGT
>PMOU01000128.1:30508-31062 GCA_003161205.1 Actinomycetota bacterium
GCCTCGTTGTGCTTGTGGTTGTAGGAGACCAGGTCGTTCAGGGTGAAGCCGTCGTGGCAGGTGACGAAGTTGACCGAGGCGACCGGGCGCCTGCTGTCCTGCTGGTACAGGTCGCTGGAACCGGTCAGCCGGGAGGCGAACTCCGGGACCGTGGAGGGCTGGCCGCGCCAGAAGTCGCGGATCGTATCCCGGTACTTGCCGTTCCACTCGCTCCACAGCGGCGGGAAGTTGCCGACCTGATAGCCGCCGTCGCCCACATCCCACGGCTCGGCGATGAGCTTGACCTGGGAGACCACCGGATCCTGCTGGACCAGGTCGAAGAACGCCGACAGCCGGTCCACCTCGTAGAACTGGCGGGCCAAGGTGGCGGCGAGATCGAACCGGAAGCCGTCCACGTGCATGTCGAGCACCCAGTACCGCAGCGAGTCCATGATCATCTGAAGCACGTGCGGATGCCTCATGAGCAGGCTGTTGCCGGTGCCCGTGGTGTCCATGTAGTAGCGCCGGTCGTCGTCCACCAGCCGGTAGTAGGCCGCGTTGTCGATGCCGCGGAA
>PMOU01000177.1:0-206 GCA_003161205.1 Actinomycetota bacterium
GACTCGTCCACCGAGGCGACGCCTTCCACCACGTCCCCGTCACCGGGGATGACCTGGCCCGCCTCGACCACCACGTGGTCGCCGAGCGTCAGCATCGTGCCCGCGACCGACTCCTCGCGGAGCGCGGACGGGTCAGCCCCGGGCTGCCAGCCGACGAGCCGCCGTGCCATCGTCTCCCGCTTGGCCCGGCGCAGCGTCTCGGCCTG
>PMOU01000177.1:226-16917 GCA_003161205.1 Actinomycetota bacterium
ACGAACATGACCGGGTTCTTGACCTGGATCCGCGGATCTAGCTTCTTGAACGCGTCCGGAGTCGACCTCCACAGCATCTTCGGGTCGAGCAGGCCACCGCCGACGCGGTGCTCAGCCCGGGCGTCCGATCGGACGGGCGACGCGGCCGGGGTTCCGGGAGTCTCAGTTGTCACAGACATCAGTGCAGTCCTTCTGCGAACACGCCCAGCGCGAGCGCGGGGAAGTAGGTCAGGCCGACGAGGATGAGGATGACGCCGACGAGCATGCCGACGAACAGCGGCGTTCTCGTATCCAGCGTTCCGGCGCTGGCCGGTGTCGGCGCCTGCCTGGCCAGCGCCCCGGCCAGGCCCAAGGCGAAGATCTCCGGCGCGAACCGGCCGAGCAGCATGGTGATGCCGCCGGTGATCTGGTAAAAGGTGGCGCCCGTGCCCAGGCCGGCGAAGGCCGACCCGTTGTTGTTGGCCTGGGAGGCGTACGCATACACGATCTCGGTCAGCCCGTGCGCCCCGGGATTGAAGATCGCGCTCTGGCCCCAGTGCGTGCCGATCGCGATCGCTGACATGGTCAGGATGACCACTGGCAGGGTCAGGAAGTACAGCGACGCGTACTTCATCTCCTGGGGCCGGATCTTCTTGCCGATGTACTCAGGGGTCCGGCCAACCATCAGCCCGGCCACGAACACGGTGACCATGGCCAGGATCAGGATGCCGTACATGCCGGCCCCGATGCCGCCGGGCGCGACCTCGCCGAGCGCGATGTCGAACAGCGCGATCCCGCCGGCGAACGGCGTCAGCGAATCATGGAAGCAGTTCACCGAGCCGGTCGAGGTGACCGTGGTGGACGACGCGAACAACGAGCAGCCGGGGGTGCCGAACCGGACCTCCGTCCCTTCGGCGGCGCCGTGCGCGAGCTGCGGCCCGACTCCGGCGGTGCCCAGGTGGGTCTCGAAGAAGCTGATCCCGCCGACGGCGCAGGCCCAGATGATCACCATCACGGCGACCAGCGCGTAACCCTGCCGGTTGTCGCCGACCATCTTGCCGAACGCCCGCGGCGTGGCGAACGGGATCAGCAGCAGCAGGAAGATCTCGAACCAGTTCGTGAAGGGGTTCGGGTTCTCGAACGGGTGGGCGGCGTTGGTGTTGAACCAGCCGCCGCCGTTGTTGCCCAGGTCCTTGATGACCTCCTGGGAGGCAACCGTGCCGCCGGGGATGGTCTGGTGGGCGCCGGACAGCGTGGTGATCGTGTGGTAGCTGGCGAGGTTCTCGATCACTCCGCCGGCCACCAGGATCAGGCAGCCGATGACCGCGATCGGGATCAGCAGCCGGATCGCGCCCCGGGTCAGGTCGACCCAGAAGTTGCCCAGCCGGTCGGTCCGGGACCGGGTGAAGCCGCGGATCATCGCGATCGCGACCGCCAGCCCGACCGCGGCCGACATGAACTGCTGCACCATCAGCCCGCTCTGCTGGGTCAGGTAGCTCATGGTGGCTTCGCCTGCGTAGTTCTGCCAGTTGGTGTTGGTGGTGAACGAGACCGCGGTGTTCCAGGCCGTGTCCGGCGTGACGTTCGCCATCCCGACCGCCCAGAACAGNNCGATGAGGTACACGAACAGCACGCAGACCAGCGAGAACGCCAGGATGGAGCGGACGTAGACGGTCCACCGCATGTCCGCTTCCGGGTCGATGCCGGTCAGCTTGTAGATGCCGCGCTCGACCCGCCAGTGCTTGGTGTCGGTGAAGATGCGCGCGATGTAGTTGCCGAGCGGGATGTAACACGCCGCCAGGGCCGCGAACAGCAGCAGGAACTGCAGCCAGCCCGCAAGCGCGGAATTCATCAGAACCTCTCAGGAAGGATGAGGGCCACGAACAGGTAGATCGTCAGCAGGACGCCACCGATCAGGCCGATCCAGTTCTCAGCGCTCAAAGGTCTCGATCCCCTTCACGATGAGAAGGAGCACGGCGAAGACGACGAGCGTCAGGCCGACGTAGAACAGGTCCCACACGGTGACTCCTAGTGGTGTTCTGATAACTGAGTGTTTGCTTGGCATACGCTACTCCAAGGCAAATCTCAGTTAAGGCTCAGTAATGAACCCGCGGGAAGCACCCTTGCGTGACGCATGCGCCCGCCGTCCGGTTCCTAACAGAACCCATGCGGCCCGCCTCCGCGCACGCGAAAGCACGCCGAAGCAGCGAAAGCACGCTAAAGCCGCCCGCGGCACAGCCACCGCGGGCGGCTCGGCCCGTATCAGGTCCTAGGCGTCCGGGGTGTCGGGGATGAGCGCGTGCCGCCGCAGCGGCCAGGCCCGCAAGCCGTGGCTCATCTCGTCCATCAGCGCCGACGGCGGGACGGCGAGCACCGGGCACTTCGCGTGCGCCAGGCAGTAACGGCTCACCGAGTGATGCAGCACGCGGCCCAGGCCGGCCCGGCGTCCGGTTCCGATGATCAGCAGGTCATCCGGCTGGTCGGCGGCATCGACCAGCACGGGCCCGAATTCGCCGCGGGAGACCTGCGGTTCGACGCGCAGGTCGGCGGGCAGCCCGCCCAGGCCGGCGTCGAACGCCGCCCACAGCCGCCGCCAGGCGTCGTCCCGCCAGACCTTGCGCAGGTACGGCGACGAGTGCCGCCGTTCCGCCATGTCACCGCCGGGAGGAACCCAGGCGATGACGGGAAGCAGCGGAACATCCCGCTGCCTCGCCTCGTCCGCTGCGTATCGCAGCGCTTGCAGGCTCCCGAGAGACCCATGCACGCCAACAATGATCCGACGTACCCCGGGCACGCCACTCGCCTCCTGACCACCACCACCGGCGCCGCCGTGATAGCGGCGCCCTCATCCGCTTACCCCTCCATTCAACCTCTATCCGCGCTGTGGTGCGCGCTTCTGGGAGCCTGCTCAGCGGACCGTAAGCTGTGCCGCGCGATCACCGGATATAGGCGTTGACCTTGAGGACCGTGGTGCCGGTGATGCGATACACATGCCAGTTCCTGGCGTACGCCGGCGGGTGCCCGCGGACCTGGACGAGCACCGCCTCCGGCTCACCGGGCGCCGCGTTCCCGGTCGACGCGCAGCTCGCGTAGAAGGCGATCGGGATGTACTGCACCCCCTGGATCAGGCACGGCGGCCGGACGCCATGGGCGGCGAGCTGGGCCACGATCGCCGTGTAGTCGTCGTGGAAGGTCACCGTCCCGCCGACCTCGTGGTCCAGCACCAGGTGCTGGGTAAAGAGCTGAAGGATGAGGAAGCATGTCACCGTCGCGGTCATGGCCGGCCGCAGGTCCCGGCCAAAGCCGGTGATCAGCCAGGCGAGCCCGTCGGCGGCGGGGATGGCGAGCAGCGCGTAGGCCGGCAGCAGGAACCGGGGCGCCGCGTAGTTGATCATGAACAGGTACTGCGCGGCCAGGCAGAGCCCGCAGACGGCGGGCAGCAGCGCGCTGGCCAGCTGGCCGGCCCGCCGGGCCGCCACGATGCCGACCGCGACGAGCACCGGCAGCAGGACCCACCACAGGTCGAGTTCGGGGTCCCGGACGCCGATCGTGCACGGCCGGCACAAGGTCGGCCCGTTCAGCGCCTTCAGCTCGTCCAGCAGCGCGAAGTGCAGGCCGAACCCGTTTTGTTCAGCGCCCGCCGCATGCAGCCGGCTCCCGACGCCGCCGAAGCGCACGTACGCCTCGATGACCCATTCGGCGCCGCCCGCCACCAGCCCGCCGATGATCGCCCCGCCCGCCGCCCCGTACCGCGCGAAGCCGTGGGTCCGCACGGCCCCCGCCGCGACCGCGATGAGCAGCGGCAGGCACAGGTAGACCGCGTCCCCCGGCCGGACCAGGGTCACGAACGCGACGCTGACCCCCAGCCCGGCCAGGACCCCGCGACCCCGCAAGGCGCCCTCGGCAGCGCCTCCCGAGGCACCCCAGCCCGCCCACCGGCAGAAACACCCGACCGCGACCAGGCTGCCGAGCGCCGACCAGATGTCCGGCATCGCCTGCGGCCCGTAGTACTGCGCCACCCACAGCCCGCCGAACATCACTCCCCCCAGCCCCAGCACCCAGGCCGGCCGCAGCCCGCGCCAGGTCCACAGCGCGACCGTCAGCGCCAGGCCGGAGGCCACCGCCAGGTAGACCCGCAGCGCCGCCACCGAAC
Organism: Actinomycetota bacterium; assembly: GCA_003161205.1. Next base: position 4,359 of record PMOU01000177.1, read on the forward strand.
TGGTCAGCCAGGCGACCGGAGCCACGATCAGCGGCACGCCCCGGGCCCGGGCGGGATCGAACCAGGCGGCCGGCGCGTGCCCGCTGACCTGGCTGACGTACACGGATTCGTCCCAGCTCAGCCCCATCCGGAGCGAGACGAACACCAGCTGCGAGACGGTAAAGGCCACCCCCACCGCCACCAGCCACAGCCACTCTCGGGGGGACGACCCCCCCAGACCCCCCCGCGTACGGGGGGAGCCTTCCCCCCGTGCCCCCCGGGGGGCACGGGGGGCACGGGGGTCCTCTGCGGGGGCCGTGTCCGTCGGCTGGGTGTCCACGTCGGTCAGCTTTGGCCGGTGCGGACGCCGACTTCGTCGAGGCGGGCGAGCATCTCGGCCGGGTCGGCGTAGACGCGGTACGCGCCGGCCCGCTCGAGTTCCTCCCGCCCGTACCCGCCGGACATCAGCCCGATGCCGAGCGTCCCGGCCCGCCGGGCCGCGAGCAGGTCCCAGACGCTGTCGCCGACGACCATCGCGTGCCGCGGCTCCACCCCGAGCACGGCGGCGGCGGCCAGGAACAGGTCGGGGTCGGGCTTGGCGTGCCGCACCAGGTCGCGGGTCACCATCGGGGTGTCTTCCGGCAACCCGAGCAGCGCCAGCGCGGGCCGCGCGGTGGCCGCGTACCCGCTGGTCGCGATGGCCCACTGCACGCCGGCCTCGGTGAGCACGCCGAGCAGTTCGCGCGCGCCGGGCAGCGCGGTAACCGACTCCATCTGCGCACGGTACTGCCTCGCGTGCGCCTGCTGCAGCTCGTCGATGTCGGCTGGGGACAGCGACAGTCCCGTCTCGCGCAGCAGCGCGGACACGAACAGNNTGGTACACGCTGTCGATGAGCGTTCCGTCCAGGTCGAACAGGAACGCCGGAACCGGTGCTTCGGTGTACGTCACTGCGGAGGCCATGGCCCATAGTCTGCCCGCCCGGCCCGGCCGCCGTAGCCCGGTACCCCCGCCGTACCCAGATAAGAGACCAATTTTCCGGAACGGCCCTGGTGTCACCCCCCGCAAAAGCCGGATGGCATCATAGCTGTAATGGTGGAAAGCGACTCAGCGCCCGGAATCGGCTCTTTCGTGGCGATCGGTGACAGCTTCACCGAGGGGCTCGAGGATCCGGCGCCCGCCGGCGGACACCTGGGCTGGGCCGACCGGGTGGCCGGCGTCCTGTCCGAGCGGCGCCCCGGGTTCCGGTACGCCAACCTGGCCATCCGGGGCAAGCTGCTGGACGAGGTCCTGGCCGAGCAGCTGCCGCGGGCGGTGCAGATGGCGCCGGACCTGGTGAGCCTGGCCGCGGGCGGCAACGACATCCTGCGCGGATCCGACATCGACGTGCTCGCCTCGCACTTCGAACCCGGGGTCGCCAAGCTGCAGGCCGCGGGCTGCCGGGTGCTCATCTTCACCGGTTTCGATCCGCGCATGTTCCCGGTGATCCGGTGGCTGCGCGGCCGGATCGCCGCCTACAACATGCACCTGCGCGGCATCGCGGACGAGTACGGCTGTGATCTTGTCGACCTGTGGTCGATGCGGGCCCTGAACGACCCGGCGGTCTGGGCTCCGGACCGGTTGCACCTCACCTCGGAAGGCCACCGCCGGGTAGCCCTGCGCACCGGCGAGGTACTCGGCCTTCCGGTCCCCGGCGACTGGCCCGTGCCCCTGTCGCCCCCAAGCGCCCCCGGCCCGGGAAACCCCGGCCCGGGAAACCGGGCGCGCTGGCTGGCCGCGCGGCGCGATGACACCCGCTGGGCCCGGGAGTACGCGATGCCGTGGCTCCGGCGCCGGGTGTCCGGCGCGTCCAGCGGCGACGGCCTGTCCGCCAAGCGCCCCGACCTGCTCCCTCTAGGCTGGCGGGGTGAATCTTGACCTCGACGGCGCGGCGCTGACCGCCCAGCTCGTTGACATCCCGTCGGTCAGCGGCGAGGAAGGACCGCTCGCCGACGCCCTCGAGGACGCGCTGCGGTCGCTGCCGCACCTGGCCGTGCACCGGGACGGTCATGCGATCGTGGCCCGCACCATGCTCGGACGCCCGGAGCGGGTCATCCTGGCCGGGCACGTCGACACCGTACCGGTCGCGGGCAACCTTCCGTCCCGGACCGAAGGGACCCGGCTTTACGGCTGCGGTACCACCGACATGAAAGCCGGGGTGGCGGTGCAGCTCAGGCTGGCGGCCGGCCTGACCTCACCGGCTCGGGACGTGACGTACGTGTTCTATGACTGCGAGGAGGTCGCCGCCGAGCGCAACGGGCTGCTGCGGCTGAGCCGCCACCGCCCGGACCTGCTGGCCGGTGACTTCGCGGTCCTGATGGAGCCGAGTTCGGCGGAAATCGAAGGCGGCTGCCAGGGAACGATGCGGGCCGAGGTCACCGTGACCGGAAAGCGGGCGCACACCGCGCGGTCCTGGATGGGACGCAACGCGATTCACGAGGCGGGCCCGATCCTGGACGTGCTGCGGGCCTACACGCCCAGGGAGCCGGAGGTCGACGGGCTGCGGTACCACGAGGGCCTGAATGCGGTGGGCATCCGGGGCGGTGTCGCCGGGAACGTCGTGCCGGACGAGTGCGCGGTCACGGTTAACTACCGGTTTGCGCCGGACCGCGACACCGGGCAGGCGGCGGAATTCCTGCGGTCGCTGTTCTCCGCGTGGCCGGTGACGGTACTGGACGCCGCCGAGGGGGCCCGGCCTGGCCTCGGGCATCCGGCCGCGGCCTCGTTCGTCGCGGCGGTCGGCGGGACGCCGCGGGCCAAGCTCGGCTGGACCGACGTGGCCAGGTTCGCCGCGCTCGGCATCCCGGCGGTGAACTACGGGCCCGGCATCTCCGAGATCGCGCACACCGCCGATGAGTACGTGCCGATCGAGAAGATCGCCGAGTGTGAATCCCGGCTGCGCGCCTGGCTCGCCCCGGGCTGACGCCCCTACCGCGCCGGGCCGGTGCCCAGCTTTATCGAGGTGGTGTGCTCGGCCCCGTGGATGCCCTCCCAGCGGACGGAGACGACCGCACCCGCGTGATACCGGGCGGTAATGCCGGTCAGCGAGTCTGGGGTGGTGACGGCCTGGCCGTTGACGGAGAGGATCACGTCACCGGCCGCCAGTCCCTCGGTGTTCGCCGCCGTGCCGCACAGGACGCCGAGGATCAGGGCGCCGCTGTCCGCGGGCGCGATTCTGGCCGGGACGCTGAGCTGCTGGTTGCTCGCCTGGCAGGCGGCCTCGCGGCCGCCACGGACGGGCCCGCTGCCCGACTGCTCCTCATCGGAGGCCTGCTGCCGCGGGTTCGCGCTGGTGCTCTGGCCGACCTCCACGCCGAGGAAACCGGGCAGGCCGATGTACACCGTGGAGCTGCTTTTCCCCCCGGCGATCTGCTGGGCGATCGACAGGGCGCTGTTGATGGGGATGGCGAAGCCGAGAGTGCCGCCGGGCGGTCCGGAGGCGCTGGACGTCGATGTGTTAGCGGCGGTGACCATCCCGATGACCTGGCCCGCGTTGTTCGCCAGCGCACCGCCCGAGTCGCCCTCCTGGATCCCGGCGTCGGTCTGCAGCATGTGATTCAGGTACTCGGTGGTGTCCGATCCCGCATCGCTTGCCTGGATCGAGCGGTTCAGCGCGTTGATGATGCCCTTGGCAGGCGTCACCCCGCCCCGTCCCTGGGCGTTGCCGAGCGCCAGGACCGGGATTCCCAGGGTGACCTGAGCGGAGTTGCCGAAACTCACCGTTCTCAGGCCGGAGGCGCCGACGAGCTGAAGCAGCGCCACGTCATCGGTGGCGTTGTAGCCGACGATCCGCGCCCGGTATCGCTGGCGGGAGTTGGTCGCCAGGGAAGCGGTCACGGCGGTGGCCCCGTCGATGACGTGATTGTTGGTCAGCACCAGGCCGGAGGCGGACAGGATCATCCCGGTGCCTTCGGCCGTCTCGCTCTGGTACCTGAGCGTGGAGGTGATGTCGACCAGTCCCGGTTCGACCTTTTTCTCCACCGCCGTCGAGTTCAGGATCGAAGCCGAAGATCCGCTGCCCGACGCGTTGGCGTGCGGCCCGGGCACGTCGGTCGAGGAGACGCCGGAAGCTGNNCCGCCAGCACGGCGACGGCGAGGTAGACCACGACATGCCTACCGCGCCGCGGGCGCTCCGGCGGCGCGGACCCGGGCAGCGCCCACCCGGACGCGCCTTGGCCGCCCTCATCCCCGTACCCCCCCGTACCCCCGGAGCTCCCGGTCCCCCCTGAACTCGCCTGCCCGTACCCCGCCCGGCTCCCGTATCCCGGCTGGTCCCCGTNNCCGTACCCAGGCTGGCTTCCGTAGGCCGGCGGGTTTCCGTACGCGGGCTGGTCCCCATACGCGGGCTGGTCCCCGTACACCGGATCCCACCAGCCGGGCTGGCTTCCGTGCGGGGGCTGACTTCTGACGGGCTGGTCGGCCGGGCCTTGGCCGGAGCCGCTGGCCTGCCTGGGCGGCGTGCCGAAAGCGATGGTGTCGCCGGGATCGTGGCCCTGCGGGGGATTGGCGTTCGGGTCAGAGGCCGAGGCCCGGGAACTCTCGCCTTCGTCGCGCGGCGCCCATGGATTCACGTACTCGGGCGGCTGCTGCGAGCCGTCTCCGCTATCGCTCTCGTTCTCTCGCATCTTCCTCGCCCTCGACCAGACCAGGGTACGTCCCGGTGGATTATGCCGGCCCTAGACCTCGCCGATCGCCACCGCCTTGTTAGCTCCGCCAACCTTGTTAGCTCCGCCAACCTGTCGAAGGTTCCCCAGGGTCCTCGCTGCGAGGGCTATCTCGCGCGGCCAGGCACCGGGCGAGGGCCGCGGCGCCGGCCTGGCGCCACCGCTGGAAGCGGGTCTCATTGAGCCGGGCCTGCCTTGAGCGTCACCCGCGCGGTGTGCTGGCCGCCGTCCGGGCTGACCCAGACCAACCGGGCTTGGCTGCCGGGCAGGTAGCGATCGATGATGCCGGTCAGCGAGCCAGGCGTGGTGACCGCGTGTCCGCCGATTGAGGTGATGACATCCCCGGCGAGAAGGCCGGCCGAGGCGGCTGCCGTCCCGCAGATCACTCCGTCGACAAGCGCGCCGGAACGGGCCGGAGCGATACTGGCCGGGGTCGCGCTAGCGTCGCCGGCGAGGCAGCTGCGGCTCCTGCTCGTGTTGCCCGTCTGCTGTCGCTCCTGGCTGGCCTGCTGCCGGGGATCGGTGCTGCTGCTATCGGGAACGAGAACGCCGAGAAACGCCGGTCGCCCGATGTGGACGGCTGAACTCGCGCGCCCGGCGGCGATCTGGCTGGAAATTGACAGGGCCTGGTTGATGGGGATGGCGTAGCCGGAATAGACGGCGTTTCCCCCGGCCGCGGTGTCGATCCCGATGACCTGCCCCGCGGCGTTGGCCAACGGCCCGCCGGAGTCGCCCGGCCGGATGTTGGCGTTGGTTTGCAGCATGCCGCGCAGGGTCTCGGTCAGGCCAGAGGTCTGATCGCTGGCCTCGATCGTGCGGTCGAGGCTGCTGATGACACCCGGTGCGACCGTCGGCGGCCCGCCCTGTCCGGCCTCGTTGCCAATGGCCAGGACCAGCGTCCCGACGCGCACGCGTGACGAGTCGCCGATCGCGACCGATTTGAGGCCGGGCACGCCCTGGAGCTGGAGCAGGGCAACATCGTCGGCCTGGTCATAGCCGAGGATCTTCGCCTGGTAGCTCTTGCCGGACGCCACCGGGGTGACCGTCACGCTGGTGGCGCCGTCGATGACATGGTTGTTGGTCAGCACGAGCCCAGCGGCGGCATCGATCACGAAACCCGTGCCCTCGGCCGTTTCCTGCTGGTATTGCAGGTTGCCGTCGACGTCGACGACGCCCGGCTCCACCTTGCCGTAAACGGCATCGTCGTTCATCGCGTCCGCCGCCGCGGCGGCGGCTGACATCCGGCTGGTGCCGTAAAAGGAAGGGCCAGGATCGACCGCGATGGTGGTGCCGACGCCCGCCGTGGCGGCGGCCATCGCGACCACCAGGTAGATCACCAGCCCTCGGCCGCGGCGCGCCGCAGGCAACGAGCCATCCGGGGGCGGCACGGAATCCGTGCTGCCCCTGTCGCCCTTGCGCATTCTCGCTGCCTTTGTCCGGAATCGCCCCTCGTCAGTAGATTGCCCGTCTCGCGGGCGATCAAGCCTGCCGTCAGCGCAAACCCGGCTTCACCTGGAAACGGCGAGCGCCCTGGGGTCGTCTGCGCCCCTGCCGAGCGCCTCAGCGCGCCGTCGGCGACATATACGTAATGCCGTGATACTCTGCGTCCCAAGACACGATATGACGTGAGTATCGTGGCGGTGGGAAGGGCAGGGATTCGGATGTCCACGCCGACTCAAAGTGATCAGGATCTCTCGCGGCGCGAGGAGATGACGGTTTCCGGCGCGGTCATGTCGGGTGCGCCGTGGACGGCCGCGACCGTGACCGGCGGGGTGGTCGCGGTCGGCGACCTGAGCTTGCACCTCATCGGGGCCGGCCTCGGCATGGGCGCCGTCGGGGGCTCGTTGTCCATGGGCGCGGTCGCGTTCTTCGTCGTGGCCGCGGCCGGCGCCCTGTGGCGGGCCCGGCCGAGCCGTGCCATCCGCTGGGCCCGGAGCAATCCGTGGCGCTTCGCCGTCATGCCCGCGCTCGCGTGCGCCGCTATCGCCCTCGTGCTTTCCGTGGTCACCGGGGGCGGCATCATCCATCCGGTGCTGAGCGGCCTGTGGCACGGCGCCGTGGTGTACGGCCTGACCGGCGTGGCCGGTGTCACCCGCAAGTCCAGGAAGCAGTCGGCCTAACCCAACGGCGCGGCCTGCTTAGGTGGGCAGGCTGGGCAGCGGCGTCTGATCGGAGAGCGCATGCTCCGCCGACCGCAGGATCGAGTAGATTGTCGCCCGTTCGGCATCGAGCTTGTGCCGGTCCCGAGCCAGGGCCGCGTTGGCGGCGGCGCGAGCGGACGCGCTGGACGCGGTCATCACGCTGACCATCTCCGTTTGCACGGGTATCGCGTCGAAGGACCAGGTGACGAAGTCGTTGGCGCAGTTCTCCAGGTTGAAGCTGGCCAGTGATTCGGTCACCTGATACTGAGTGAGGTCCGCGAGCGACTCGTTGTTAGCCGGCGAGCAGTTGTTCGCGTTGTAGTTCACCAGGCGGACGGCGGTCGGGAGGCTGGCCGTCGCGCCGGACTCGATCGCGCTCAGCGCCTGCTGTGATTCCCTGACCCCTCCGGCGCAGGACTCAACGGCCGCGTTCATGTCCTTCAGGTACCCGTTGAGGTCGGCGGCCTGCTGCGCGTGCGACGGCTTGTGCGACAAGGAGACGAGCACACCCGCGCCCACCAGCAGCACCAGGGCGATCAGGACCCATATCGGGGTGCGGCGCACCGGCCATCCGCTGTGCTTGATCGGCACGTACGGTGGCGGGTCGGTGGTGGTCGGCGCGCTCAACTGGTCAGCTCCTCGTAGCTAGCGTGATGCCCTTGCTCAGATCGGCGAGGGTCACCGCGCCGAAGATGCGATCGACGATGCGGTGCTTGGCGTTCAGGAAGAAGGTCTGCGGCAGCGCGCTGACGCCGTACGCGTCAGCCGCACTGAGCTGCGGATCCCATCCCACGGGGTAGGTGACGCCGTCGGCGCGGGTGAACGACATCGCATTGCCCAGGACGTCGTTTTCGTCCAGTCCCACCAGGGCCACCTTGGCGTGCTCAGTGCGGTAGAACGTGCCCAGCAGCGGGGTTTCCTGCTTGCAGGCAGTGCACCAGGACGCGAAGAAGTTCACGATGAGGGGCTGGCCCGGGTAGTCGCTGAGTGAGATCCGCTGCCCGGCATGGCCGAGCACGGGGAAGCTGAACGCCGGCGCCGCCGGATCGGCGGTGGGACCGGCCTGGTGTGCGCCCGAGCCCGAGCTAGCCAGGGCGATACCGGTCAGCGAACCCGCCACGCAGAGCGCGATGACGACCGCGGCGACCTTGTGCCTGATCGCGGACCGCCAGACCTCACCGATCGCGCCGGTCCACGTCTGCTGCCGTCCCGTCCTCTGCTCCGTGCGCTCACCCTGCTCTGTTAGTTCACCCTGCTCCGTCAGTTCACCTTGATCCATGAGGTCACTCTGCCGTGTTTACCCGGCGCAAGGTTTCTGCCTGCGCGCTTTCGGTACCTTCCGGCCGCTGTTCCCGCCGCGACGTACGAGCCAGTGTGCCATCGTTGCCCGCCGGAGCCATCGCCGCCGCCCCCGCCGGCGCCATGGCTGCCGCCCCGGCCGGTGTCATCGCCAGGAACGCCAGCGGCCCCGGGACCGGGGCGAGCAGCAGCTCGAACTCGCTGCCCTGTCCGATGCGGCTGCGGACGAGAACCTCGCCACCGTGCGCCCGCGCGACCGCGCGGACCAGCGCCAGTCCCAGCCCGGTACCCCGGGGATGGCCGCTGTCACCGCTGCGGAACCGGTCGAAAACGTGCCGCAGCTGCTCGTCGTGAATGCCCTGCCCGGCGTCAGAGACGATCATCCGCACCGGCAAGCCGTCACCGGCGGCCAGAACCGACAACTTGATGATGTCGCCGTCACCGGTGTGCCGGACGGCGTTCTCGAGCAGCGCGTCGATCGCCAGCCCGAGCCGCTCCTTGTCCGCCTGCGCGGTGACCTTGTCTAGCCGGCCAAGCTGCCAGCGGCGACTAGCGGTGGGCCGCCACCGGCGCAGGATCTCCATCGTGAAGCTGTCCAGTGCGACGGGTTCGAGCTGCAGGAACTCGGGATCCTCGGCGGCCGCGATGACGAGCAGCCGTTCGGCTATCCGCCCTAGCCGGTTCAGCTCCCCGAGGACGACCTGGATGTCGTCTCCCTCTTGCCGGCCGGTGAGCTCGCGCGCGAGCAGCTCGGCGTGCCCGAGCGCGATCGTGATCGGGGTGCGCAGCTGGTGCGAGGCGTCCTGGAGGAACCGGCGCTGGTTGGCGAGTAGCCGGGCGTTATCCTCACTCACCAGAGTGATCTCCTGCTCCGAGGCGAGCTTGCGCCGGGTGTGCCAGATCATCGCGCCGAAGATGGCTGCCATCAGCGGAACCTCGGTCGGCTCCGCGCCGTGAGCGACGTCCACCGCGACGTCCGTGCCGGTCGTGGCGACAACCACGCCGATGACCCACAGGGCGGGCCGGGGCGACCAGGTGCTGAAGCCGTAGATCAGCGTGACGCAGATCCAGATGACGTGGACGGGCATCGTCATCCAGCCGGGGAAGGCGAAGATGGCGATCAGGTTGATCGCGGAAAAGCAGGCCCAGCCGATATCAATCCACAGAGACCTCAGTGGCCACGGGGACCTTAGAGGCCAGCTGAGCCTGACGGTGTGCCGGCCGAACCGGGGAGGGCGGCTGGCGCGGTTCGCGTCAGTGGCCGGCAAGCTGGTAGCCCTCACCGCGCACCGTCTTGATCAGGCCGAAGCCGAGCTTGGATCGCAGCCGTCGCACGCACACGTCCACGACGTTGGAGCCCGGGTCGAAGTCGTACCCCCACACCGAGGCCAGCAGCTGCCCTTTCGGGACGGACTGGCCGGCATGTTCGGCCAGCTCGCGCAGCAGCAGGAACTCAAGCCTGGTCAGCGGCACCGGACCTGTCCCGACGTCGGCGACCAGGCGCCCGACATCCAGGGTGAGGCGGCCGGTCCGGACGATTTCCCCGGTCCGCTCGTGCCCGTTCTCCCCGCCTCCGCCGCGCAGCCTGACCCTGACCCGGGCCAGCAGCTCGGCCAGCGAGAACGGCTTGGTCAGGTAGTCCTGGGCTCCTCGCTCCAGGCACGTCACCTTGGAAGCCACGTCCGCCAGGCACGAAAGCACGAGCACGGGCTGCCCGGGGTGGGCGGCCAGGAGCCGTTCCAGGACCAGCTGGCCGGCCATGTCCGGCATGACCAGGTCCAGGATCACCAGGTCGTAGTGGCGGCTGGCCGCGTGCCGGAGCGCTTCGGCTCCGGTCGCGGCGAAGTCGGCCGTGTAGCCCGCGGCCGCCAGCGCGCGGCCGATGAAGGCCCGGATTCCCGGCTCGTCGTCAGCCACGAGAATCCTGGCGGCAACTGCGGCCGCTCGGTGGGAGATCACGGCCTGAGCCGTTTGCTGCGAAGTCATCGCCTCGTCGCCACTTATGGTCGTTGCTGCTCCTGCTGGTTACCGGGTGTCATGCCGCCAGACATCGTGCTCACCATAAGACCCTCAGACCGGGATCCCCAATGACCGCTTATGGCCTGTTGCAGATGTTTCTACGCGGGAGACTCGCCGGTCAAGTACCGATGGTGCTCACGCCTCATCTGTTACCGCTCCGTGTCACAAACGATTGCAAACCAGGTTCTACACCGCAAGTCACCTGTATACACCCCCGCTGAGGTGGGAAGACACCCCGGCCCGGAGTTACCAGAGAGGCGGTGTAAAACTTGTGATCGTGATTACCCAGAGTGATGTGCCGTCTAAGCTCGGCGGTGCCGGAGCGGGACTCCGGGCCGTCGCCGGACGCCACCTGGGTACGGACAAATGACCGCCCGTGTCCAGATATGTCAGTAGATGACAATTTTGTCATTCACGCCTCGCCATATTGCGCCACTCTTCGTTCCGCCGCCACCATCAGGTGCGTACTCGGCATCGTGCCTGCAGACTTCGCCCGAAGCTGCCCGCCCCCCGCACGGTCGCAGGCAAGGCGGTGGCTGCTGCAACCGTGTGCAGCGGGTGCAGCAGAGAAACGAGGTGGTATCCGGTGTCACTGCCAGCCCGGGTGACGACCCTGCTGATCGCGTTCATCGCGGTCGCCGCGGTCGTGACCTTCGTCGCCGTCCATTTCATTCTCGCCAGCCCGCCGGTCGAGGACTACGCGCCGTACGCGAGCGGCGGCCAGGTGAACGTCGTGATGCAGACGGACCCGCAGAACACGGTGACGAACAAGCCGGACTGGGTCTCGTACTTCATCCAGAACCCGCAAACCAAGCAGTGGGTGCACACCACCTACTTCGCGGTGCCCGCGGCCACCAAGGTGAACATGACCATTTACGGCTACGACGGCTGCTCGGCGCTGCGTAATCCGGTCTGGGGCAAGGTCACCGGCACGATCGGCGGCGTGGAGTACGTGAACGGCCAGGCGACGTCCCAGCTGAACTCGTGGTCGGGATGCAACGTCCAGCACACGTTCACGATGGCGGGCCTCGGCATCAACGTGCCCATCGCCTCGCCGACCACGCTGAGCCAGAACAACAACCTGTGCGGCACCTCGCCGTGCACGAGCGGTCCGCATCAGGTGGTCACGTTCAGCTTCAGGACCCCGGCCACGGGCGGGACGTTCCGCTGGCAGTGCATCGTCCCGTGCGGCGGCGGTTACGTGGACGGGAACGGAGGCCCGATGTCAACTCCGGGCTACATGAGCGGCCAGATGGAGGTGCAGGCCTGATGGCCACCGAAGCGTCCGCCCCGGCCGCGTCAGATCCGGCCGCCGGCGAGCCGCGGCACGGCCTGCGACTGCTGGTTCTTTGGGTCGTGGCGAGCGTCATCTGCTGCCCGATCGTCTACTTCGTCTGGGGGCCCCACCTGCCCCCCGGCGACATGTCCTCCTCGGCCGCTAACCAGCAGTTCGACCTTCAGGTCCTCGGCACGATCGCCACGCCCGTCTTCCTTGGCGTGGTGATCTACATGGGGTACGCGCTGACGTTCTGGCGCGCCAGGGAAGGTGACGAGACCGACGGCCCGCCCATCCACGGCAACACCAAGATCCAGCTGACCTGGATCGCGGCGACCACCACGATCGTGCTCGCGCTGGCCATCTTCGGCACCGTCGAGCTGGTGACCGTGCAGGGTGCGGGCGCCGGCGAGGGACCGCAGCCGATCTGGAAGCCGAACTCCTCCAGCATCCTTCAGGTGCAGGTCATCGGCCAGCAGTGGGCGTGGACCTACCGGTATCCGCAATTCGGCGGTTTCGAGACCGCGCAGCTGGAGCTTCCGGTGAACCAGCCGGTCCAGTTCAATGTCACCTCGCTGGACGTCATCCACAGCTTCTGGGCCTACCAGCTGGGCGTGAAGGCCGACGCCAACCCCGGCGTGAACAACGTCGCCTACACCACGGCCAAGCACGCCGGCACCTTCGTGGTCCGCTGCGCCGAACTGTGCGGGCTGTGGCACGGCGCGATGTTCAACTACGGGAAGGTCGTCTCGGTGTCCGCCTTCCAGACCTGGGCGCAGCAGACGCAGACGCAGCTGGCCTCGGTGACCAAGACGCTGCCTCCCTACGCCATGACCTATGACCCCACCGCCATTGCGAACCTGGGCAAGGTGCTTGTTCAGCTGGGAATCGGCGGCGCGGGCGGCGGCTACTACCCCCCGAACGACCCTGAGCAGCCATGACCCGGCGAAAGGTAGCGAGGTAACGCGATGGCCATCGAAATCCAGCCGGAAAGCGCGCAGCAGCCCGGCGGACGCGAGCCTGCCGCGGCACCGAAGGCCCGGCCCTGGTGGCTGCGCCCGGCGATTCACACCGCGCTGATCGGGGCGATCATCGGGTATGTGCTCGGGCACCTGCTCGGTAACGCCATCTCCAGCGGCTACCA
>PMOU01000308.1:0-139 GCA_003161205.1 Actinomycetota bacterium
CCGACGCCCTTGACCTTGCCCCCTTCCCGCGTAGCCGGACCAGTTCAGGCTCGGCCAGAACCGCGGTCGCAAGCAACCGTTTCGAACGCATTTGCACTCCTCTCGACATTGTGAGACAACCCTGAGGCTTTCGTGTGGC
>PMOU01000308.1:151-4777 GCA_003161205.1 Actinomycetota bacterium
CGGTGCGCAGGTCGCCTCACAGCGAAAGGCGCAACATGGCTCCAGCCGAACGGTATTCCATGAAGGCAGTGATTAGAGCCCGGGGGACACTGGCACACCGACAGTAGGTAGGAACGCCAGGCCCGCCAGCGGTATTCCAGGCCGCGAGATTCCAGCCCACGAGGCCGGGCAGTCACAGGCGGCGCGGAAGAATCGGCTCGTCGTGGTAGCCGCTGTCGGGGGACGGCTCTACCCACCAGGCCTGGGCGCCGTCCCGCATGGCGACGGCTTCATGCAGTTCGGCGCCGATGTAGTGCAGACCGACGCCGTCCTCAGTGGCGTACCCGGCCGGGAGTTCGCCGTTGGCTACGTACTCGCGGCGTGCATGTGGACGTCGATCAGCATCGTGGTTCCCCCTGCGCGTTCGCGGGCCGCAAGCTTGTCCTCGCGCGCCGGGCGGCAGGCGAGGGAACAGCTCAGTGCCATGGCCGGGCCGCCCGCTCTGACCAGTAGGCGCCGGGGTCTTCGGCGAGGCTGAGCGCCGGAAGCTGGCCGACGGTGAGTGCGGCCAGGTTGTCATCCAGCTGCGCGGGGGTGACGGCGCCTGACAGCGCAACCGAGGCCCACGGCTGGGCTAGCGCGGCGGCCAGCGCGATCGCGTCTTCGGTGACACCGCGCGCCGCGGCCAGCGCGGTCAACGGCGCTGGCGGTCCGCCCGCCGGAGTCAGCCGCCCGTTGGCGACCACCTCCTTGACCAGGACCGCCCACCCGGCCGCTGCGGCTTCGGCCGCGGCGGGGCCCGCGGATGGCTCCAGGAGGTTCCAGGTCACCTCCGTCGCCGTGAACAGCTGCTGTCCGTCAACGGTCAGGGCCAGCGCCCGGCGGATCGATTCCGCCTGATGCGGGCCGCTCGTGCTCAGCCCGATGATCACACCCTCGGCACGCAGCCCGGACAGTGCGGCCAGCAGCGCAGCGTCGGTAAACAATCCGGAGTCAACGGTCAGCGAATGCACCTGATACAGGGNNTCGAGCCGCCAGCCACCGGTATAGCGGTACCCCCACTTCGAACCGACGATCATGTCCGCATGGCCGTGCTCGGCCAGCCAGCCAGCCAGGAATTCCTCGGCCCGGCCGTAGGAACGGGCCGCNNCCCCGGCCGCGTAGGCAGCATCCAGCATCGAGAAGGTCCGGGTCCGCATGCCGCCGACACTGCGGTCGGTCAGGTCCTCTTCACGGCCGCTGGTTATATACGCCGGGCGGCCCAAGGCGGCCAGCCCCAGCCCGATCCGGGAGACCACCGGTCCCTCGGCCCCAAGTGTCGCCGCGGGCATGCGAGTCGGGCTCTGATGATCGCTGACCATGGCCACTACCGTACCGGCGGCTAGATGGCGACTATGGCGTGCCACGGATCCGCGGGGCATTGTGAGAGGATGGACAAGCGTCTCCGCTTCATGGCAGATCTCATCGAGCCGCTGCGGGTGGCGCCCGGGAGCTCGGTCAGTCTGACCCGCGACCACGATCCGGGGTACACCGGCAAGGTGGCCCGGGCCCGGGCCGACGCCCTGCTCGCCGACGGTGTGGACCTTCTGGCCGAATACCAGGACCGGCTCGCCGCCCAGGACAGGTTCGGCGTCCTGCTCGTGCTCCAGGGGCGGGACGCCTCGGGTAAGGACAGCACCATTAAGCACGTGATGAGCGGTGTCAACCCGCAGGCGGTAACGGTGCATGCCTTCAAGCAGCCCGTTGCGGAAGAGCTGAACCACGACTTCCTGTGGCGCTGCGAGCGCGCGCTGCCCGGCCGGGGCGAGATCGGCATCTTCAACCGGTCGCACTACGAGGAGGTGCTCGTCGTCCGGGTGCATCCGGACCTGCTCGCTACCGAGCATCTGCCCGCGCAGAAGAGCAAGCAGGACGTCTGGGCCCGCCGCTACCGGGAGATCAACGACTGGGAACGCTACCTGACCAGTAACGGCATCTGCGTCGTCAAGATCATGCTCAACGTGTCCGAGCAGGAGCAGGCCAAGCGGTTCCTCAAGCGGATCGACCACCCGGACAAGAACTGGAAGTTCTCGCCCAGCGATGTCAGGGAGCGGCGCCACTGGGACGCCTACCAGCAGGCCTACGACGCCATGCTGGCCCAGACCAGCACACGATGGGCGCCCTGGTACGTCGTGCCGGCCGATCACAAGTGGTTCAGCCGGCTGGCAACCGCTGCGGTCCTGGTGACGGCGCTCCGTGCGATCAACCCGGAGTACCCGGCCGCTGACCCCGCGACGAGAGAAGAGATGACCAAGGTCAGGGCCGAGCTTGCGGCAGAACCCGGCCTCGCGCACCGCTCTAGGCAGGGGAGATCTGGCGGCCCGTGACGCGGGACGGGATGATCCGGACGAACAGTTCCTTGTCCCCGGCGGGCCAGGGCTCGACGCCTGCTTGCAGCGCAGCCTCGCGCTCGGATTCCGACACGTGGTGGGCGGGGCCTTGGATGAGCACGCTCCAGCCCTGGCGGCTGGCCACATCGAGGTCGTCGATCTCGAACGCGACCTTGTAGTCCCCGCCCGCGATCCCGGTCCGCAGGTCCTCGTCCAGCGTGCTGTGCTCGGCGGTCCGGAACACGACCGAACCGTCGTGCCACTGGTAGTTCACCGGCAGCACCGCCGGGCCGAACCGGCTCTGGTAGGCGATCCGGCCGATTCCGCCCTGCGCTATCAGCCGAAGGCACTCAGCCTCGTCTAGTTCCGTGATCGTGCGGTCGGACATGTCTGATCCTTCCGGAATGCGGGCCTGGTCGCGAGTGCGGGCCTAGTCGCCTATGTAGACCGTAGTCGCGTGCGCCGGCTGCCGCGAACTCCCATCGGTCCGCAATCGCCGTGACCTTCAACCCGGAGGGAATGGACTTTCGGCCCTGCCGTCAGACGGCCCTGATGACGAGGCTAGGAGCTGAACGTAACGGACAAATGGAGGCAGTCATGCGAGCCCTCGTTTACCACGGTCCTGGGCGCAAGGCCTGGGAAGAGGTTCCCGACCCTGAGATTACCGATGATGGCGATGTCATCGTGCGAGTGGACGCGACCACAATCTGCGGTACCGACCTGCACATTCTCAAGGGCGACGTGCCCGAGGTGCACAACGGCCGGATCCTGGGTCACGAGGCAGTCGGGACCGTTGATGAGGCTGGCGACGGCGTCCAGACGCTCGCGCCCGGCGACCGGGTGCTGGTCTCCTGCATCAGCGCGTGCGGCACCTGCCGGTTCTGCCGCGAAGGCCGCTACGGGCAGTGCTTGTGCGGCGGCGGCTGGATCCTCGGCCACACGATCGACGGCACCCAGGCCGAGTACGTCCGTGTGCCCTTCGCGGACACGTCCACGTTCCGGATTCCGGACGGCGTGACGGACGAGGAAGCCCTCATGCTGGCCGACATGCTGCCGACCGGCTATGAGGTCGGCGTCCTGGCCGGAGGCGTCCGCCCGGGCGATGTCGTCGCCATCGTGGGAGCCGGCCCGATCGGCCTGTCCGCGATCATCGGCGCCCAGCTGTTCAGCCCGAGCCACATCGTCGCTATCGACTTGTCCGATGCCCGGCTGGACGCGGCCAAGCTTTTCGGCGCCGACGTCATCGTGAACAATTCCCGCGAGGACCCGCTGGCCGTCATCAAGGAGCTGACCGGGCGCCTGGGCGCGGATGTTTCCATCGAGGCCGTCGGCACGGCCGCCACGTTCGAGCTGGCGGTCAAGCTGGCCAGGCCCGGCGGCCGGATCGCGAACATCGGCGTGCACGGCGAGGCCGCCATGCTGCACCTGGAAAACGAGTGGATCAAGGACATCACCATCACCACCGGCCTGGTGGACACCTCCTCCACCCCGACCTTGATGCACCTGGTCACCAGGGGCCAGATCGACGCCAAGCAGTTCATCACCCACCGCTTCGGCCTGGACGATTTCGAAGAGGCGTACGACGTGTTTGCCCGCGCCGCCGACACCGGCGCCCTCAAGGTCGTCCTCAGCCGCTAAGGCGAGCCGGAACGGAGCCAGAACAGTGAAATCGCCCGGCATCCGCCAGGAAACCAGCGACAAGGTGATCGCGGACGGGTTTCTGCTGGAAGCTACCCGACGCCGTCGTCCTTAACGCTGCGCGAATAAAAGGTGACACCTCACCTAGGCCAGGACCCTTTCCTGCGAAGATTTCGCTGACCGATCCAGACAAAAAAGCCGGTGACCGGGGCTGATTACCACGACCGTTCGGATATAAGGGGTTTGAGAAGTGACGGATATTGCGACCGAGCCGTTGACGAGCAGCGAGCTTGAGGCGCTGGATGCCTGGTGGCGGGCGGCGAATTACCTGTCGGTGGGGCAGATCTACCTGATGGGTAACCCGCTGCTGACCGAGCCGCTGCGNNAGCACCTACCTGGAGGGCACCTATACCGAGCTGTACCCGGGCATCACCCGGGACGCCGCGGGCATGGCCGCTCTGTTCCGGCAGTTCTCCTTTCCCGGCGGTATCCCCTCGCACGTGGCGCCGGAGACACCGGGTTCGATCCATGAGGGCGGCGAGCTGGGTTACTCGCTGGTGCACGCGTACGGCGCGGCGTTTGATAACCCGGACCTGATCGTGGCGTGCGTGATCGGGGACGGCGAGGCGGAGACCGGGCC
>PMOU01000077.1 GCA_003161205.1 Actinomycetota bacterium
GAGCCGACCGGCAACATGGTGGTCGACATCGGCGGCGGTACCACCGAGGTGGCGGTCATCTCGCTGGGTGGCATCGTGACCTCGCAGTCCATCAGGATCGGCGGTGACGAGCTCGACCAGGCCATCATCACCTTCGCCAAGAAGGAATACTCGCTGATGCTCGGCGAGCGGACCGCCGAGGACATCAAGATCACCCTCGGGTCCGCCTTCCCCGGGGCCGATGAGCCGCACGCCGAGATCCGGGGCCGGGACCTGGTCAGCGGCCTGCCGAAGACCGTCGTGATCTCGGCCNNCGCGGACTAGAGTCACGAATCCGGGAGGAGACCGGCATGCCCGTGCAGGTCGCGGACAATCCGCTCGACTCCGTGGTGCTCGGCACCGGTAAGTGTGTCGAGGACTTCGAGACCCTGCGCCAGGTTCTGGTACCCGACAGCAGGCGCTGATACCAGGCTCGTCCGAAGGACCCCTTACTCGACCCCGCCGTACCGGCCGCGGCGGGCGGACCAGGAGTTGCCGTGCACGACACCCGGCGTACCCGCCTGGTACTCGGCGTGCTCCTGGTCATGGCTATCCTCCTGATCACGCTGGACTTCAGGGACGGCGGCGCATCGCCGGCCCGTAATGCGGGCGCCGGCATTTTCGGGCCGATTGAGCGGGTCACGCACGACGTGACCAACCCGGTGGCCAGCCTGTTCGACTCGATCACCGGGGGCCCGTCGGCGCAGGGCACGATCGCCAGCCTGCAGCGGCAAAATGCCGAGCTGCGAGCCGAGCTCAGCCAGGCCCAGCTCAGCCAGGCCGCCAGGAAGCAGCTGTCCCAGCTCCTGCAGCTCGACGCCGGAGGCTACCGGATCGTCGCCGCGAGCGTCATCGCCGCCGGGGGCGATTACTCCGATACGGTCACGCTGGACGCCGGCAGCAACGACGGAATCAAGCCGAACGAGACGGTGCTCAACGGTTCGGGTTTCGTCGGCACCGTCACCGGAGTCAGCGCGGACACCTCGACCGTCCTGCTGGCCGACGACGCGTCGTCCGTGGTCGGCGTGCAGCTGGCGGGCAGCCGCGAGATCGGCGAGGTCACCGGGACGGGCAAGTCGCTGTCCGGCGCCAGCCTGCTGCGGCTTACCGTGTTCGCCGCGAACGCGGTGCTCAAACCCGGCCAGCAGGTCATCACCTACGCTTCGGTGAATGATCAGCCCGAGGTTCCCGGCGTGCCCGTCGGCACGATCACCTCGGTCAGCGGCAGCTCGGGATCGCTGACCCAGACCGCGCTGGTCCGGCCGTCCGCCAGCTTCACCGGGCTCGGCGTCGTCGGCATCGTGGTGGAGGTGCCGAAGCACAACCCCAGGGTCTCGATACTCCCGCGTCCGGTTCCGACGGTCACCGTCACGACCACCCCGCGCCCCAAGCCGTCCAGCACGGTGGCGCCGTATACCGCCGTGTCCCCGTATGACACCGTGTCCCCGTATTCCGGCACGCCCGCCGCGGGAGCCTCGGCATCCCCGGCGCCGTCCGCCACTGCGGCCAGGGGCTGACGTGCGCGGGCTGATCTCCTTCGTGATCGTCGCGGTCACGGTCATCTTCCAGCTGACCGTCGTGTCCCGGATCGCGTTCCCCGGCGGCTCAGGACCCGACCTGGTGCTCGTGGTGGTGGCGGCGCTGGCCCTGGCCAGCGGGCCGCTGGCGGGTGCGCTGACCGGATTCTGGGGCGGTCTGGCCATGGACGTCGCCCCGCCGGGTAGCCATTTCGTCGGGCAGGACGCGCTGGTGTTTTGCCTGATCGGCTACGCCTGCGGGCTGCTGGCGGACGACTCCTCCGGCGACGGGGTGACCGAGCCAGGGCATACCGCGTTGTTCGAGATCATCGTGACGGCGGTCGGCGCGATCTGCGGCGAGGCCCTGGTGGCCCTGCTCGGCGTCATGCTGAGCGACCCCCGGGTCACCTGGCCCGCGATCACCCACGTGCTCCCGGTCGCCGTGGCGTACGACGTCCTGCTATGTCCCTTCGTCCTCTACGCCGCCGCCGCAGTGTGGCGCCTGGTGGGCGTCCCCAGCGCAAGGGGGGCAAGGGGGGGCTCCAGGGCAAGGGGGGCTTGGGGGGATGGGTCCCCCCAACCGCGGGGGGTTCCGGGGGGCTTTCGGGTTCGTCCCCCCGGGCTAGCACAGCCGCGGCTGCGGCTCTCGGAGGCCGGACGGGGCCGGAGCTCGATGGCGGGCGCGCTCGGCACCGGAGCCGACCGCCGGCCCGCAGGCCGGGAGCCGCACCTCAAGCTGGGCCGGGCCGGAGCCAGAACCGCGCACGGCCGGCCGGGCTACCGGGACGGGCTCGGCGCGACCAGCGGCCCGGCCAAGGTCAGGTTCGGATCACGGCGTCACGAGGGAGTCGTCGGCGGCTCCAAGCTCGGCGTGGCCAGGCCCGCGAGCTCGGCCCTGAGAACGTCGGTGTTCAGCAGCTCCAGCATGGGCCGGTCGCTGCTCGGCGGCTCGGTCTTCAGCCACTCCTCTTCCCCCGGACTGAACCAGCGAGGCTCGCTGTCCGGCCGGCCGTCGCTGTCCGGCCGGACGGCGCCCCTGAGCCGGTCGTCACCGCTGCGGGGGACATCGTTCCGCGGCGGGACAGCGTTCCGGGGCGGAAGCCACCTGAGGCCAGCGGGAAGCATGATGCGCTCGCCGGGCGGCCTGGCCGGGAACACGCCGCGCTTCTCCCGGGGCAGCGCGTTCGGCCGGCTCGCCGGGTTCCTGCGCCGCCCGGCCCAGCCGAGGTCGCCCGGCCGGGGCTGGCTGCGTCCCGGGACCGCTCGCCGCACCACCCTGGGCCGCGGTGGCATGGGGCGAGGTGGCATGAGGCGCGGCTGGACCGGCGCCCGCACCCCGGGCCTGCGGTCCGGCGGGAGGGGTTCGGCCCGGCTGCGCATGTCCCGCCCCAAGAAGCCGAGGACCAGGCGGAGATGGCGGACGGGGGGTTACCTGTGAACACGGCGTCACGACGGCGTCTGCTGGTGCTCTACGTGGTCGCCGCCGCCATGCTGATCTCGCTGGGCGGCAGGCTCTGGTACCTGCAGGTGATGAACACCACCGCCTTCACCAAGCTCGCCGCCGAGAACCAGACCAGGGACGTGATCGTGCCCGCCGTCCGCGGCCAGATCCTCGACGACGTGGGCAACCGCCTGGTCACGAATCAGACGGCCCTGGTCGTGTCGGTGGACATGATGGACCTGTCCGAGCAGCCGGGCGGGGCCGCGCCGGTGCTGCGCCGGCTGGCCCCGCTGCTCGGCATATCGGACAAGCTGCTGACCGAGAAAACCCGGCTGTGCACCAAAAGCGTGCCCCAGCCGTGCTGGGACGGCTCGCCCTACCAGCCCATCCCGGTGGACCAGAACGTCTCGGACCAGGTGGCACTGCAGGTCATGGAGGAGCAGAAGGAGTTTCCCGACGTGACCGCACAGGTGCAGCCGGTCGTCGACTACCCGGAGCCGGACGGAGCCAACCCGGCCCAGGTGCTCGGCTACCTCCAGCCGGCCACCCAGCAGGAGGTCGCGAGCGAGCACCTGCCCCAGACCGGCTTCTCCGGAGAGGACCTGGTCGGCCAGGCCGGCCTTGAGGCCCAGTACGACAGCCAGCTCCGCGGCCACGTGGGCACCCAGGTGGTGTCGGTCAACGCCGCCGGAGACGTCACCGGCACCGCCAGCGAGAAAGCGCCCGTCAACGGCGATGACCTGGTGACCAGCCTCAACGCTCCGCTGCAGGCCGATGTCCAGCAGGCGCTCGCCGACGCGGTGGCCAAGTCGCGGTCCGAGGGAAACGACTCCGACCAGGGTGCGGCGATCGTGATGACGACCACCGGCCGGGTCGTGGCGATGGCCAGCTATCCGGACTACAACCCGAGCGTGTGGACGGGCGGCATCTCCCAGAGCGAGTTCAGCGACCTGTTCGGCACCAAGGACGGGGAGCCGATCATCGACTGGTCCACCCAGGGCCAGTACGCGCCCGGCTCCACGTTCAAGATCACCTCGACCGCGGCCGCGGTGGCGGACGGCTACTCGCTGGACGGCCTGTACAACTGCCCCGCCTCGGTCAGCATCGACGGCCAGACGTTCAAGAACGACGGCGAGCCGAACCTCGGTGACATGACCTTCGCCGAGGCGCTCATCCAGTCCTGCGACACCGTTTACTACGACATCGGCTACGGCATGTACCAGACCGATGATCCGGGGGCCAACAGCGTCAAGTCACCGAAGGCCCCGGTGCAGAAGATGCAGAAGATGGAGCTGGACTGGGGCTTCGGCGCCGACTCCGGCATCGACCTGCCCGCCGAGTCGGCCGGCACGATCCCGACCCGGCAGTGGCTGTACTACCTGTGGAAGGACAACGCGTACACGGGCCAGGACTGGTGCAAGAACGGCAGCCAGGACGGCAGCTACGTGCAGCAGATCGAGTACCAGGACTGCCAGGACGGGTGGGTGTGGGAGCCCGGCCAGGCCGCCATCGCCGCCATCGGACAGGGCTACGTGACCGTCACCCCGGTCCAGCTCGCCGACGCCTACGTGGCACTGGCCAACGGCGGCACCCTGTACAGCCCGCGGATCGGCGAGGCCCTGGTCTCGCCGTCCGGCCAGGTGGTGAGCACGATTAACCCGACCGTCATCCGTCATCTGCCGGTGTCCTCCGCCACGTTGTCCTACATCCGCAGCGCGCTGGCCGGCGTGGTNNCAAGGTCTGCGTCGCGGGCAAGACCGGCACCGCCCAGAACTTCGGCGTCAACGCGACCTCGGTATTCGCTTCCTTCGCGCCGTGCAGCAACCCGAAGTACGTGGTCATCGTCATGGTCCCGGGCGCCGGTTACGGCGCGGACGTGGCCGCCCCCGCGGTGCGCACGATATGGGACGACATCTACGGCCTGGAGGGGCACAAGGCGGCGGTCCCCGGCGGGAAGGTGCCCTCCTCGACGCCGCGGATAACCTCCACCGGGGCGATCACCGCGCCGTCCGGCTACGCCAACACCACCACCAGCAGCACCACCAAGAGCAGGGGGAAGTGATGGCGGGGCGATCCACCGGCTACAGCGGGCGCGGCCTGGCCACGCCCCGGCCCGGGGTCCTGTCCGGCCGCTCCCGGTCCCTGCTGACCCGGGCCTTCGCCCGGAACTCCGCGCTGCGGCACATGGACTGGCTGCTGATCGGTGTGGTCACCGGGCTCAGCGGCCTGGGGATCCTGCTCGTCTGGTCGGCGACCGAGCCCAGCCTCCGTGCGGCCGGCGATGATCCGCGCACCTACCTGAAGAAACAGCTGCTCTGGGTGGTTATCGGACTGATCCTGATGTTCGCGGTCAGCCTGACCGACACCAGGCAGCTCAAGGCCTGGACGCCGGTGTTCTACGGCGTAACCCTGCTGGCCCTGCTGGCCGTGCTCACCCCGGTCGGCTCCGACGTCAACGGCGCGAAGGCCTGGATCAACCTGCCCGGCGGGTTCCAGGTCGAGCCGTCGGAGTTCGCGAAGGTCGCGCTGATCGTGATGACCGCGATGATCTTCAGCGGGGCCCGGGACGGCCGGCCGGGCCTGCGCCGGGTGCTGCTGGCCCTAGCCGGGGCGGTGCCGCTGATCGGCCTGGTGGTGATCGAGCCCGCCCTGGGCGTGGCCATGGTGCTCGTCGTGGTCACCGCGACCATGATCGTGCTGTCCGGGATCCGGCTGCGCCTGCTCGCCGCGCTGGCCGGCCTCGTGGCCGTGGCCGTCGCCGCGGCCGGCGGCCTGCACCTGCTGAAGTCCTACCAGCTCACCCGGTTCACGTCCTTCCTGCATCCGGCCGCCGACCTGTCCGGGGCCGGCTACAACGCGGCCCAGGCCAAGATCGCGGTCGGCTCCGGCGGCATGTTCGGCCAGGGCCTGTTCCACGGCCAGCTTGTCGCCGGCAACTACGTCCCGTCCCAGCAGACCGACTTCATCTTCACCGTGGCCGGTGAGGAACTCGGCTTCGTCGGCTGCATCGTGATCGTCTTCCTGCTCGGCGTGGTCATCGTCCGCGCGCTGCGGATCGCCGCCCGGGCCGATGACCTGTTCGGCCTCCTGGCCGCGTCCGGCATCGCGATGTGGTTCGCGTTCCAGTCGTTCGTCAACATCGGCATGACCATCGGCATCATGCCGATCACCGGCATCCCGCTGCCGTTCATCTCCTACGGCGGCTCGGCCATCTTCGCCGACATGATCGCCGTCGGCCTGCTGCAGTCCGTCCACCGCCGCCGCCACGTCTTCGACTGACCGGTTTGGGCGTGGCCCGGGACGCTGATCCGTTTCGCGGCGGTCTCACCACTGCCCGTTCGGATAATCTCTTTACATGCCTGTCGAATCGGTCTTCGCTGACCTTGAGCCCCTCCTTCCGCGTGTCCGCAAGCCGATCCAGTACGTCGGCGGCGAGGTTGGCTCCGTCGTGAAGGACTGGGACGCCACCGACGTCCGCTGGGCGCTGTGCTACCCGGACGCGTATGAGGTCGGGCTGCCCAACCAGGGCATCCAGATCCTGTATGAGGTGCTGAACGAGCGCGACGGCGTGCTCGCGGAACGGACCTACACCGTCTGGCCCGACCTTGAGCAGCTGATGCGCGAGACGGGCGTGCCCCAGTTCACGGTGGACGCGCACCGGCCGGTCAGCGCTTTTGACGTACTCGGCGTGAGTTTCGCGACCGAGATGGCCTACACCAACCTCCTGACGGTCCTTGACCTGGCCGGTATCCCGCTTTTTTCTTCCGAACGGTCAGTGCCTGCCGAAGGATCAGT
>PMOU01000565.1 GCA_003161205.1 Actinomycetota bacterium
GATGACAGCTGTCCCAGCGGCTCTGCCTGCCGAACAAAGTAGGTCCTACGGCCATATAAGCCTAGCCGGAGCCAGCCTGTCACGATCTGCAGGGCCTGGTCTGATGATCATCCATATCGTGACACTCCGTAAGGAATGACGGTGCCGCTCATCCTGTGACCACTCGTGTCTCCTGGTGAGACGTCTCATCTCTTGACACCGCGGGCTTGCACTGCGGGATCATGGATACCGATGCGGCCAGCCAAGGAGGACTGATGATCTTTATTACGGCCAAGTTCCAGATCCGGCCCGAAGATGCCGATCAGTGGCCGCAGATCGCCGCTGACTTCACCGAGGCCACCCGGAGCGAGCCCGGCTGCCTGTGGTTCGACTGGTCCCGCAGCCTGGCCGACCCGGACGAGTACGTCCTGATCGAGGCCTTCAGGGACGGGGACGCCGGGGCGGCGCATGTCAACTCCGAGCACTTCAAGAAGGCGCAGCAGTCGCTGCCGCCGCACCTGGCCCGCACGCCGCGAATCGTCAACTTCACGATCCCGCAGGACGACTGGTCCCTGCTCGGCGAGCTGGCCGTTCCCGGCTCCGACTGAGCCTGCTCAGGGTCGGACCCATCATCAGGTCCAGCCGTGCCGACCAGCACGTCCCCCAGCAAGGCCGCCGGGGGCGCGGTCCACCTGACCTGCCGCGTGACGAGCTCAGCCGGGCGAACGTACCGCCAGGGCCGGGGTCTCCTGCTGACCGAAGGTGATCACGATTTCCTGATCTCCTCATACCCGTCAGATGTAGCGCCGGATCTGGAAGACATCCGGGCGATAGTTATAGGGAAGGTAGAACGGCCCTGGTTCACTGCCGTGACTGATGACCATCGGCGCCCCGTTGGCCATGCCGACGATGACCGCGACGTGTTCGCCGGGCGGCCCGCTTCCGTAGAGCACGCAGTCGCCGGGCAGCGCGTTCGAGGCGTATCGGACGACCATCCCGTGGTTGAGCATCGTGCCCGTGTAACCGGCGGTCCAGCCGGCCCCATTGACGATATCGCCCAGGCCGAACCTCAGCACGAGCCCGTTCCATAGGCACCAGGTGGCGAACGAGGAGCAGTCTGAGTAAACCGGAAACTGCCCGATCTCCGCGTCGCGATGGTTGCTGATGCCATCCCAGCGCTGCGAGCCTTCGGTGTAGTGCACGTGTGCCTTGTTCGCGAGCGTCAACTTCGCCGCTTGCACGACACGATCGCGGCAGCGGATCCGCTGGTCGCGTGACAGCTAGCCCCCCTCGCCCGCGCGCTGGAAGACGCGGCTGACCGGGCCTCCAGCCGGTTGCGAGGTGAGCGCGTCGGGCAGACCACGCCCGCCGGGCTGGCGCGGCCGCGAGAACCCGCCGGTCCGCCAGGCTACCGCGGCGACTCACTCGAAGGATGGATTGACGACCTGACCCGGCAGCTGACGCCGGACCGCGTAACCGGGGACGACAGCAGGTAGGACCTGCACGGTCGGGACTGGTGCCTGCCGCCTCCCGGACGAGGTGGTCATAGGTCCAGAGGACGCAGGGGGATGATTTCGGTGCTGATCAAGCCGGCCTGCGCCAACGGGAGGCCAGCCGTGAGCCGCGCGGCCTCGGCCTCGTCCGGGGCGTCCAGCATGAGCACGGCGCCCGGGCGCCCGGGGCTCCACGCGCCGGTTAGTACGCGGCTGCCCTTCAGGTCGCGCAGCGCGGCCGTCTCAGCGGGAACCAGGCGCCGGAACTCCGCTTGATCCGCGCCCTCGGCCGGACGGCAGATCACCAGAATCAGCATGCTGCTCCTTTAGGCTGGAAGCCGGATTCAGCCCAGCGCTCGAACACGTCCGTCTTCTCCCGCGGCCAGGCGCCGTCGCACGGCATCGTACCGTTGCGGAGCCTAAGATGATCTAGCGTGAACATCGAGTTGCGGCACCTGAGATACTTCTTACGGATAGAGGCACAGCCCCCGGCTGTGGGCCGGCTTGTCCGGTCCAGCCGCGCAGGTCCGGTAGCTCAGGCTTCGGCGGCGGCTGACCGCAGGGCCTGCCAGACCCGCTGCGGGGTGGCCGGCATGTCGATGTGCCGGACTCCGAGGTGCGCCACCGCGTCGATGACCGCGTTCTGCACGGCCGGGGTCGCGCCGATGGTGCCGGCTTCCCCGATTCCCTTGGCCCCGAGCGGGTTGTAGCTGGTCGGCGTCTCCATGTCGGCCAGCTCGAAGCTGGGCACCTCAGTGGCCGACAGGAACGCATAGTCGGCGAAGCTCGAGGTCAGCGGGTTGCCGTCGGAGTCGTAGANNCGTCTTGCCGGTCTCGGTGTCCAGCTCCACGACCGCCACGTGGGCCCCGAACGGGAAGGTCGCGCCGGGCGCGCTGAACACCGCGCGGACGAACAGCCGCTCGTGCTCCGCGAGCCGGGCCAGCGGCACCGACGCGTCCGGGTCCCCGGCCACGGCGAACGCGCTGCGCGCGGCGTCGAAGACCAGGTCGGCCGGGTTGGCCTCCAGTTCGTCGGCCGCGCGCTGCCGGGCCACGTCGATGAGCTCCCGCGAGGCCTGCTGCACCGCCGCGCCGCCCTGCTGCAGGCTGCGTGAGCCGCCGGTGCCGCCGCCCTCGGGGATCAGGTCGGTGTCGCCCCACTTCA
>PMOU01000277.1:0-303 GCA_003161205.1 Actinomycetota bacterium
CGCTCCCCCGCGGCGCGTGACGACGGGGCGGAGCGGGTCGCCGCGGCGGCGGGGGTGGCTGGGTTCACCGCTCCGTGGGCCACGGCGCAGGCTGAGTCGTCGTCGTGGTCATGCGTGTGCTCAGTCATGACGCTAGTTTCCCCNNATCCGCGGCACCTACGAGACGATCCGGCCCTACATCCGGCGCACGCCGGTGATCCGGGCCGATCTCAGCGAGCTGGACGCGCCGGGGCTGCCGACGGCGACGCTGAAGCTGGAGCAGCTGCAGTGCGCCGGGTCGTTCAAGGCCCGCGGCGCCTTCGC
>PMOU01000277.1:326-4073 GCA_003161205.1 Actinomycetota bacterium
GAGCGGATCCGCAGCCTCGGCGCGGACCTGGTCATCACCGGCGAGCGGTACGCCGACGCGCTGGCCGCGGCCCAGGCCTGGGAAGCATCCTCCGGCGCGATGAGCGTGCACGCCTTCGACCAGCGCGAGACCCTGCTCGGTCAGGGCACCGTCGCCCTCGAGCTGGCCGGGCAGATGCTGGCTGAGCGGGCCGGTGACCTGGACACCGTGCTGGTTCCGGTCGGCGGCGGCGGGCTGATCGGCGGCATCGCCGCCTACTTCGCGGGCACCGTCCGCGTCATCGGGGTCGAGCCGGACGGCGCCCCCACCCTGACCCGCGCCCGGGCCGAGGGCAGCCCGGCCGACGCCCCGGCCGGCAGTGTCGCGGCGGACGCCCTGGCCCCCCGGCGGGTCGGCGAGCTGGTGTTCCCGATCACCCAGTCCTACGTCGACGACGTCGTGCTCGTCGACGACACCTCGATCCTGGCCGCACAGCAGGCCCTGTGGCAGGCGCTGCGGATCGCCGCCGAGCCCGCCGCTGCGGTCGGGATCGCGGCCCTGCTGGCGGGCGCGTACAAGGCCGCCCCGGGCGAGCACGTCGGCGTGGTGATCACCGGCGCCAACATGGCGCCGTCCCAGCTCAGCTGACCCGCCGGTGCCGGGTGCGGGCAGCGGTCCCGTTCGGAAAAATAGATTTTGACCGAACGGACGGTGGTTCTCGCCCCGGGATACGACACACTTGCTTACTGTGCGCTTCGTCTTCACGCCTCCGGCCGACCACGCGGCCGGATTGCTCAGCCTCCCGTGGTCCGAGCCGCTGGCCGACTGGCAGGACGAGCGGCTGGTCGAGATCCGCCAGCGGGGCATCTCACGGCACGTGGTCCGGTTCGTCTTCGACGACGGCGTGCTTTACGCGCTCAAGGAGCTGAGCGAGCGGCTCGCCCGGCGCGAGTACCGGCTGCTCCGGGCGCTGGCCGAGCTGAACATCCCGGCGGTCGAGGTGGTCGGGATCGCGGTCGANNACGTACCGGGCGGTGTTTTCCAACCCGCGGGGCCTGCAGCCCACCGACGGCCTCCTGGATGCGCTGGTGGAACTGCTGGTCCGGCTGCACCTGTCCGGGTTCTTCTGGGGGGACTGCTCGCTGTCCAACACGCTGTTCCGCCATGACGCGGGCAAGCTGGAGGCCTACCTGGTCGACGCGGAGACCAGCGAGCAGCACCCGGTGCTGACCGACGGGCAGCGCCGTTATGACGTGGAACTGGCCACCGAGCGGGTCGGCGGCGAACTGCTCGACCTGATGGCGGGCGGGATGCTCCCGGCCGACGTCGACCCGGTGGAGATCGCCGACGAGCTCGGCCGGCGGTATGAGTCGCTGTGGCAGGAGCTGACCCGGGAGGAGATCCTGAAGCCGGAGGAGCAGCGGTACCGGATCGCGGAGCGCCTGCACCGGCTCAACGAGCTCGGCTTCGACGCCGAGGAGGTCGAGCTGATCAGTACCGGGGACGGAAACAAGCTGCGGCTGCGGACCCGGGTCGCGGAATCCGGGCACGACGCCCGGAAGCTGTTCCTGCGCACCGGGATCGACGCGGGCGAGCACCAGGCGCGCCGGCTGCTCAACGACATCGCCGGCTTCCGCGCCTGGCTGGAGCAGAAGCAGGGCCATCCGGTGTCTGAGGTGGTGGCGGCCAACCGCTGGCTGGAAGAGGTGTACGACCCGGTCATCGCCGCGATCCCCGAGGGCCTGCGCGGACGGCTGCCCCCGGCGGAGATCTTCCACGAGATCCTGGAGCACCGCTGGTACATGTCCGAGGCGACGGGCCGCGACGTCGGCACCACCGCCGCCGCCCGCGACTACATCGAGCACGTGCTGCCGGCGGCCCCCGAACCGCTGGAAGGCGGCGAGCCACTCGGCGAGCTGGAAGGCGCCGAGCCNNAGCGCGTCGGTGAGGGCGTTGATGCCGGCCAGGTTCGCGGCTAGGTCGGCGTCGAGGTGATGGCGGGCGGCCAGCGCGGCCGGGGAGTAGTAGGAGACCGTGGTCTGGCCGCCGTCGTCCCACACCAGCACCTTGAGCGGCAGGTCGAGCGCGGCCAGCGGCGCCGCCGCCATCACCGGCGTGCCCGCCGCGGGGCTGCCGAAGACCACCAGCGTGGTCTCCCGCAGGGAAAGCCCCGCCTGGCGCGCCTCGGCGCTCTGATCGATGACGGCGAAGAGCTTCATGCCCTTCGCGCTGATCATGCCGGTGAGCACCGAGACGGTATCGGCTACCGAGCGGTGGCTGAGCTTAGTAACGATAGACCCGGTCGTGTCGTCGGTCATGATTCCTCTTGTTCCCGGGGCGCCGGGTGGGCGCGGATGAAATCGGCGATCGCGGTGCCCAGGCGCATCCCCGCGTCTTCTTGCAGGAAGTGGCCGGCCCCGGTGATGACCGGGTGCTCGATTCCGGCCGCGCCCGGGATGGCCTGCTTCAGCATCGGCGCCATCGAGCCGGTGATCGGATCACGGTCGCTGAACGCCACCAGGAAGGGCTTGTCGAGATGGTCGAACGCGAGCGCGCGGATCCACTCCACGTGCCGGGCGAAGCTGTGATCGGCGTAGCGCGGCGGGTACCCGAAGTCCGGGAGGTCAGCGAAACGTTCCGGGGGCGTGCGTAGCACCTTCACCCGGCCATGCTGTCACGTCTAGATCTGCTCGTACCAGCGCGCTTTACGTCCGATTCGTCAATTCCGCGTAGAGATTGGCGGTTTGGCCGGCAATAGCAGTCCAGCCGAATTCGGTGACCGCCCGTTTGCGGCCCGCCTGTCCCATGGCCGCCGCGAGATCGGGATCGGCCAGCAGCACGTTCAGGGCCCGGGCCAGCGCCACCGGATCCCCGGGCGGCACGAGCAGGCCCGTCTGCCCGTCGGCCACGACCTCCGGGATACCGCCGGTCCGCGACCCGACCACCGCCGTGTCGCACGCCATGGCCTCCAGGTTCACGATGCCGAGCGGCTCGTACACCGACGGGCAGGCGAAGACGGCGGCGTGGGTGAGCAGCTGGATGACCTCGGGCTTGCTGAGCATCTCCGGGATCCAGATCACCCCGGACCGTTCGGCCTGGAGCGAGTCGACCAGTTCGGTCACCTCGGCCAGCAGTTCGGGCGTGTCAGGCGCCCCGGCGCACAGCACCAGCTGCGCTTCGGGGATCAGCCCGCTGGCCGCCCGGAGCAGCACCGGCACGCCCTTCTGGCGGGTGATCCGGCCGACGAAGATCACGTAGGGACGGGTGAGATCGATGCCGAAGCGCTCCAGCACGTCGGTGCGGGGATCCGGGGCGTACTCCGAGGTATCGATGCCGTTGCGGATCACCCGGATCCGTTCGGCCGGAATTTCGGGGTAGGCCGCGATGATGTCGGCCCGCATGCCTTCGGAGACCGCGACCACCGCGGCGGCGGAGGTCGCCGCCTCCCGCTCGCACCAGGACGAGATCGCGTAACCGCCGCCCAGCTGCTCGGCCTTCCACGGCCGCAGCGGCTCCAGGGAATGCATGGTGACGACGTGCGGNNATGCCGTAGAGCATGGCCGCCAGGTGGCCGGCCAGGTTCGCGTACCAGGTGTGGGAGTGGACCAGCTCCGCGGTCTCGACGGCGGCGGCCATCGACAGGTCGGTGGAGACCACCTGCAGCGCCTGGTTGGCGTCGGCGAGCAGATCCCACGGCCGGTGCGCGACCGCGTCGGCGCGGTCGGCGCCCTGGCAGTGCACGGTGAGATCCACCAGCGGCGCCAGCTC
>PMOU01000277.1:4111-6968 GCA_003161205.1 Actinomycetota bacterium
GCCGAGACGACGAAGCCGCGGGCCTTGTCGCGTTCCTTGTCCACGCCGACCTGCGCCCATTCGGGCACGGTCACGTTCTTGTCGATGATCGCGTCCCGGACCACGGCGTGGCGGCCGATCTTGGTGTTGTGCAGCAGCACGGAGCGGTCCACCGTGGCCCAGCTGTTCACCCGCACCCCGGGCGACAGCACGGACTGGCGGACCAGGCCGCCGGAGATGACGACGCCGTTGCTGACCATGCTGTTGATCGCGCGCCCGGTCCGGTCGCCGTCCTCGTGCACGAACTTGGCGGGCGGCAGGGACGGCACCGCGGTCAGGATCGGCCAGTGCTCGTTGTACAGGTTGAAGACCGGCTCCACCGCGCACAGGTCCATGTGGGCGTCGAAGTAGGAGTCGAGCGAGCCGACGTCGCGCCAGTAGCCCGCGTCCCGCTCGGTCGCACCGGGCACCTTGTTCAGGGTGAAGTCATACGCGTGCGCGCTGCCGTTGCGCACCAGCATCGGGACGATGTTGCCGCCCATGTCGTGGCGGCTGGAATCGTCGGCCGCGTCCTTGCGCAGCGCGTCGACGAGCACGTCGGTGTCGAAGACGTAGTTGCCCATCGAGGCGTAGCACATGTCCGGGTTGCCCGGCATCGGCGGCGGGTCGGCGGGCTTTTCCAGGAACGCGTCCATCGTCGTGCCGTCCGGTCCGACGCTGACGATGCCGAAGGCGGGCGCCTCGCTCTTGGGCACCGGGATGGCCGCCACCGTCACTCCGCCGCCGCGGGCCACGTGGTGGTCGATCAGCTGCTGCGGATCCATCCGGTAGACGTGATCGGCTCCGACCACCATCACGATGTCCGGCTGCTCGTCGTTGATCAGGTTCATCGACTGGTAGATGGCGTCCGCCGAGCCGGTGTACCAGTGCGGGCCGAGGCGCTGCTGGGCCGGGACCGGGGTCACGTAGTTGCCGAGCAGGGAGCTCATCCGCCAGGTGGTGGTGATGTGCCGGTCCAGGCTGTGGCTCTTGTACTGGGTGAGCACGCACATCTTGCGGATCCCGCCGTTGGCCAGGTTGGACAGCGCGAAATCGATGAGCCGGTACAGCCCCCCGAACGGGACCGCGGGCTTGGCCCGGTCCGCGGTCAGCGGACTCAGGCGGGTGCCGGCTCCGCCTGCGAGCACGATTCCCAGGACTGACGGCTGAGTCATGTCGGGCCCTCCTCGGACACTTGCGACTTAAGAGCCATGCTCCCGCGAATCGGCCGATACAGGGAAGAGATCTCCCTGCTGTCCTTTTTTATCTTCAGGCCCATGTTGCCGGGGTGCGGATGGGGGCGGGGGTGAGGACGGGGGCGCGGCGGTGGCCCGCCACGCCTCCCGGGCTATCACCTGCAGGGCGCCGGCGGCCGGGATGGACAGCAGCGCGGCGACGAAACCGCCGAACAGGCCGTCGATCAGGCTGCCGAGCGAGGCCCCGATCAGGACCGACATCAGCACGAGCAGCGGGCTGATCCGGACCGTCTTGCTCATGATGACCGGGTTCAGGATGTGGTTCTCGANNACCACCGCGGTGGCGATGCCCGCGGTCAGGGAATGGGTGAACGCGAACAGCACGGTGGGGATGCCCGCCAGGGCGCCGCCGATCATGGGCAGGAAGTCCACCAGGGCCACCCACAGCCCCCACAGCAGCGGGTACGGCACGCCGAGGACCAGAAGCGACACGAACACCACGACCCCGGCGATAAGGGAGGTCAGCGCGTTTCCCAGCATGTAACCGGTGACGGCCCGGTTCACGTCGGCCGCCACCCGGGTGACTTCGTCCGCCCGGGACCGCCTCATCTGGCCGAGCAGTGCCCGCCGCATCTTCGGGGCCTCGAGCAGGAGCAGCAGGACCAGGATGAACAGCACGCCTAGCTCGATGACCAGGGACAGCGCACCCTCGCCGATGGTCAGGGCGGGCTTGCTGAGGGCCTGGCCGTAGCTCGCCAGCTTCGGTGCGTTCCGCTGGACCCAGCTCTGGATGTTGTACTTCTTGATCAGGCGGCCGTACCAGTCCTTGCCGTGCTCGGCGCTGGCCACGTAGCTGGGCAGCGCGTTCGCCAGGTGGGTGATCCCGTTGACCAGCGGATACCCGAAGGCCACGGCCAGGCCGATGAAGACCAGGACCGCTAGCAGGGTGACGATGGCGACGGCGGCGCCCCGCCGCGCGACCAGCCGCCGCTGCAGCAGGACCACGATCGGGTTGAGCAGCACCGCGACGAACCCGGCCACGAGCAGCAGCAGCACGATGTCGCGGATCCGGTAGATCAGCTTGCCGGCCAGGTAGGTGGCCGCCACCACTGCGACCGTGGTGACGATCGTGCGCAGCGGGACGTTCCGCCGGTCGGCGGCCTTCCACAGCCGCGGCAGCCTGCCCTCGGGCCGGTCGATCTCCTCAGGCCGGAGCTCGCCGGGCGCGGGCTTACCGGGTGCGTAGTCCTCGGACGAGACGTCGCTCACCTGGCTAGCATGACAGGTCACCCTGCTTCCGGACGAGAGGGCACGCGGCAGCCGGGGATCCGCCGGGCAACGGCATGAGGCATCATGGCCGTAGGACTACATGGAGGTGACGGTTCTTGACCGGCGAGACGATACGTGACCTGCTCAAGCCCCTCATCGGCAAGTCCGGGCAGGTTTCCATGCTGGTGCGCCAAGTCGGCCCGGTCGCTTTCCCGCTGACCGAGGGCAAGAAGCTGACCGGCGTGGAGGTTCGCGCGGACGGCCTGGTCCGGATCGAGCGCGAAACCGGGTGGGCGGTGATCGACCCGGACGGGGTCGAGGCCGTGGTGTGGAACGGCGATCCGGAGACCACGCCGGGCCAGTTCCTCTGAGCG
>PMOU01000040.1 GCA_003161205.1 Actinomycetota bacterium
CCTGGATCTACGGCCAGATCCTCGCCAGCCCTGACTGGTTTTCCGGCTTCCTGCGCCGGCACGGCCTCCGGGTCCCCGAGCAGCCCCCGGTTCCCCGCCGCCACGTCGGCCAGCCTTGGTGGGCCGGCAACCACTGACCGGGGGCGCCACCGGCCCCAGCCATCTCCAACACCCCGCACGGCAGGCCTGCAGTCACTTCACCGCGGCGCAGTCCAGATCCCCACTAGGCCTGGACCGCCGAGGCTCTCTTGCCGAGCGCGCCTAGTCCGCTCCGATCATGTCGTCACCATGGAGTATCTGCGCCCTAGACCGCACCCAGCCCGTTCAGATGCGCACTAACCCGACTGGGCAAAGTTTGAGCCCTCACTCACCGCTTCCGCGGGTTGCTGACCTGCATGTTCGCCTCTGATAGTCGCCAAGTTGCGCACTAATCTCGGCCAGCAGAAGACTGGACGGCGGCCCACTGGGTGCCGGCGTATGGCGGGATGACTCCGATCGGCGTCAGGATGGACGGGTGACCTCTGATGTGATCACCCTGGCTGACGGCCGGCGGCTGCACTGGCATGAGTTCGGTGACCCGGATGGGTCGCCGGTTCTCTACACGGCGGGGACACCGGTATCGGGCCTGGGCGGGGCCGCCTATGACGAGGCGGCCCGGGCCGCCGGCCTGCGCTGGGTCGCGCCGGACAAGCCCGGCTACGGCGGCTCGGATTACCAGCGCAAGCGCAGCGTGAGCGGCTGGGCCGATGACCTGACTGCGCTGGCGGGTCATCTGGGCCTGGACCACTTCGCGCTGGCGGGCGAGTCCGGCGGGGCCCCGTTCACGCTGACCGCTGCCCATTCACTCGCCGACCGGGTCAGCGTGGTCTTTCGCCGGGAATGCCGCCAAGAGCCACATCCACATCCGGTCGGCTGCGCACTCATTTGGCCCAACTCGGGTGGCTCACCGCTGCGTAGCAAGGGACTCGATCTGGCCGGCTTTGGGCTGGACTCGGGATTGTTGAACTACGCCGGCACGCGTCAGCCTGCGCTGCACCCCGATGTCGGGGCCCAGTAGCCCGTATCGCTGTGTTGGACGCCACCGTTGCCGGCACTCGTGTCCGCGGCAGAACTCGGCCAGCCCGACAGGTACCGGTAGGGCTGGCGGGATTCGTTCCGGGTCTCCCAAAGCCGGGCCCTACCCGCACGTCGTTTAGGCCGCCTGAGGTCTGGCGAGCGTGCGGTATCGGAGGAAGACTGAGGTAGGGCACGCCGCATGGGCGGCGCCGCTGGAATCTGCCGCGAGGAGGGTGCGTGGAGATAACCCGGACGGCCGCAGGCGGGGAAGGCACGGCCGAGAAGACTGCGGCGCGGGAAACCGCGGCCAGGGAAGCGGCGGCACGGATGGCCG
This sequence comes from Actinomycetota bacterium, assembly GCA_003161205.1. Next base: position 1,391 of record PMOU01000040.1, read on the forward strand.
CTGCGGCGGCGGCCTGGCTGGATGCGCTGGATCCAGCGCAGCGCGCGGCAGCGACTGGCGGCGCGCCTAGCCCGGACCCCGAGCCGGACGCCGAGCGCAGGCGCTGGTTCTATACCCCGACTGATCACGGCGGGCTGCCGCTGAACGTCCAGCGCCCGGCTCAGCAGCGGCTGGCCCACCAACTGGTCGCCAGCGGGCTGTCGGCGGCCGGGTACGTCACCGTGGCCACCATCATCGGCCTGGACAATGTCCTGGATCAGGTCGAGGGCTGGACCGTCAGCTGGGGCCGCGAACGGGGGCGTGACCCGGGCCTTTATTACCTGAAGGTGTTCGGCGAGCCCGGCGGCGGGGCACCCTGGGGCTGGCGGTTCGGCGGCCACCACGTCTCGCTGAACAATTTCATCAGCGGCGGCCTGGTCCGCTCGTGCACGCCGTGCTTCCTGGGCGCGGATCCGGCGGTCTCACCGCTGCTGGGACCCACCCCGCTGCGCCCCCTGGCCGGAGCCGAGGACCTGGCCCGTGACCTGGTCCGGTCGCTGGACCCCGGCCAGGCGGACCGCGCCATCCTGCTCGGACGGGCGCCCGAGGACATCGTCGGCGGGAACCGGCCGCAGCTGGCGGAGGGCGACCAGATGATGTACCTCGGCGAACTGTGGCGAGCCAGGTTCTCCGAGCCGGCGCTGGCGCAGCGGATCGCCGAGATGGAAGCCGATGCCGAACGGGCCTCGGGTTACAGCGCCAGTGACCATCAGCGCCTCGAGCTGACCAGCGTCCCGAAGGGGCTGGCGGCCGCCGAGCTGGACGCCGGGCAGCGTGACCTGCTGCGCGCGCTGCTGGCCGCCTACCTGGGCCGGATCCCGGACGGCCTGTCGCCGCAGCCGGATTACGCCGACGACGCCGCGCTCGACCCAGTTCACCTGGCCTGGGCCGGACCCACGGGCCCGGGTGAGCCGCTTTATTACCGGCTGCAGGGGCCCCGGCTGCTCATCGAGTACGACAACACCCAGCGGCACGCCAACCACGCGCATTCGGTGTGGCGCGACCCGGCGGCCGACTTCGGCTACGACGCCCTCGGCGCGCACCTGACGGCCTACCACCGCTGACCGCTTGGGTGTGGCTGGGTGACCGCGGTCGTTGGCTGCCAGTTAGGCTCCCAGTTGGGCTACCGTCTGGGCAGGTACAGGTCGGTGATCGTGCCCTCGAACGCCTCGGCGGCCAGGGCGACGGTCTCGGACAGCGTGGGGTGGGGATGGATGGTCAGGGCGATGTCGGCGGCGTCGGCGCCCATCTCGATGGCCAGCACCGCCTCGGCGATGAGGTCGCCCGCGTTCGGCCCGGTGATGCCGCAGCCGATGACGCGGCCGGTCGCCTCCTCGAACAGCACCTTGGTCAGCCCTTAGGACCGGCCGAGGGTGAGTGAGCGGCCGCTGGCGGCCCACGGGAAGACCCTTGGTCGTGACGTAGATGTTCTCGTACTGCCTGGTGATCCGCTTGGTCAGCGGGCTGATCAGGTCCTTGTCGGCGCCCGGGATGAGCTGCTCGAGGAGCTCGACGACGGTGATCTTCGCGCCGAGTTCGTGGTAGACGCATGCCATCTCCAGCCCGATGATCCCGCCGCCGATGACGAGCAGGCGGCCCGGTATCTCACTGAGTTCCAGCGCGCCGGTGGAGTCGATGACCCGCGGGTCGGATGCGGGGATGAACGGCAGCGTCAGAGCCTGCGATCCGGCCGCGATGATCGCCTGCTCGAA
>PMOU01000069.1 GCA_003161205.1 Actinomycetota bacterium
CGCCGGGTGGCCCGGGGGAATCTCACCCCCGGGCTCCCACAGAACGGAGCGTGAAAGTCTCCCTTCACTCCGCTCGTCCCATCTATAGGCTGTACTTGAAATCGGACATCCATGCCCAGTGCGCGAACAGGCGTGGCTGCCTCGCGGTCAGCCCTTCCCACCATTTCCGGACTTTCTTGAATGTCCTGAGCCGCTTGTACTTCCGCTTGGCCCAGCGCACCAGGTAGGTGTTGATGCGCTGGAGCAGGCTGTTCAGCGCGGTCCTGTAGAACCTGCCGTAGTAAGTCATCCAGCCCCGGATGACGGGGTTGACCCACACGGCGGTGTCTTCCAGCTCGGTGCCGCTGCGCTGTTGGATGCGCCAGGCCCGGACTTCCTCGCTCATTCGCTTGAGGGCGTCCTTGCCGACCGCGGGCAGGAACGCGCTGAACATCGCGCCGCCTCCCTGCCGGGCCGGGGCCTGCCTGGCGCGGAACGTGTAGCCGAGGAAGGTGAACGACGTGTCCGCGCAGTCGCTGCGCCGCCGGTTCCTGTCCTTGCAGTACACGATCCTGGTCTTGTCCGGGTGCAGTTGCAGCCCGACTTCGGCCATCCTGTCTTCCAGGGCAGCGAGGACCCTGCGGGCCTGCTGCTCCGTCGCGCAGCGCACCACGGCATCATCGGCGTAACGCTCGAACTCGACCAGCGGGAACTCCCGCCCCAGCCACTTGTCGAACGCATAATGCATGAACAGGCTGGCGAGCACGGGACTTACCGCTGAACCCCGGGGGGTTCCCTTGTCCCGTGCCTCCGTCCTGCCATCGGGCATCACGATGGGGGCGGCCAGCCATCTCCGCACGTAGAGCGTGATCCACCGCTGCTCGTGCGTGACATTGGCCTGGACCGCCTTTACCACCAGGTCCCATGGCACCGAATCGAGGAACTTGCGGATGTCGAGGTCGATCACCCAGCTCTTCTCCCGGCACCGCTGGCGGCACACGGCCACCGCGTCCAGCGCGCCCTTCCGGGGCCGGTAGCCATAGGAGTCATCATGAAAGATGGCTTCCGTTCTCGGCTCCGGCGCCATCGCGGCCACTGTCTGCGCCACCCGGTCGCCGACAGAAGGGACGTGTGCTTCATACTGCTGTCCTTTCCAGGCGTTGTTCGGCTTGGGCTTTGATGTCGGCGGGGAGCTTGTATGACCTGGTGATCCGTTCGAGGCATGCGCGCTCGACGGCGGGGGTGAAGTCGACCCACAGCCGTCCGGCGTCGCCTCGCCGGGCGGGTATGTGGCCCCATTCTGCCCATGCGTAGATGACGTCGGGCTTGACGCCGAGCCGGGCGGCGGCCTCGGCGATCGTGAGCTCCTGCTCGCGGCGGGGTGCCGGGCTGGTGCTGCGGTGCTGGTGGGCGGAGCCGGCGGCGCGATCGCGGCAGGCGGCTTCCACGCCGGGCGGGAAGGGGATGCACCAGCGCCCGGCCGGGCCGCGGCGGGCGGCCAGGTCACCGGACCTGATCCAGTAGTGCACCGTGCCCACCGACACCCCGGTCAGCTCGGCGACCTGCCGCGGGGTCAGCTCGCCGTCCTCGAGCAGCCCGGGGTAAGGGATGCGGTGGTAGTTCCGCAGGTTGGCGGCGGCGACCCCGTCGAAGGGCTGCCCGGTGCCGGTGCGGTGCCCGGCGTCGTTGAGCGCGGCGGCGAGTGCGTTGTTGTCCAGGCCGGGGCCGATGCGGCGGGCGAGCCCGATCGCGGCCGGGTCGGTGCAGCGCAGCTGGACGGCGCTGCGGCGCCGGGTGACCTGGACCTGCTGGCTGGCGCCGGATTTCCAGCGCAGCCCGACCGTGATCTGGGCGGGGTCGCTGGCGGACGGGGTGATGGTGACGTCGGCCAGCAGGGTGCGCAGCAGCCGCTTGCGGTCTTTGTCGCTGGTGGCCGGGGCGGACCACAGGGCGGGCAGGTCCGCGATGGTGGCGGCGAGCTGGTCCGGGCCGGGCAGCTCGGGGCGGGCGGCGCGCTGCGCGGCGAGCGCCGCCTCGGTGCCGGCCAGGTCCGCGAGCCGGGCCTCCCACCGGGCCTCAAGGGTGCGGGCGACCAGCCGGTTCTCCGGCTCGCAGGCCAGGAACGCCCGCTCGGCCCGGTCCGCGTCATACCGTGCCCGCTCGACGGCCAGCTCAGCGGCGCGGACCGACCGCTGCCGCCGGATGGTGACCTCCTCGGCGGCGGCCAGCGCNNGTCGGCTCGGACCGACCCGCACAGCGGCGTGGCGACATGGTCGGCCCGGGAATGGGAGCATTCGTAGCGCGGGTACCGGTCCTGGTAGCGGACCTGGACGGCGCGCCCGCAGGCACCGCAGAACACGATGCCCTGGCACAGCGCCGTGCCCTCCCGCGGCGGGCGGGCCCCGGCGTTGGTCCGGTTGGCGGCCAGCCTCGCCTCGTTGGCGAGGTAGCCCTCCCAGGTGATGTAACCGCGGTGGTGATCGGGGATCAGGACTTCCCACTGGTCACGGGGCAGTTCGGTGACCGAGGAGCGCACGGACCCGTCGGGGTCGACGACCTGGCGGGAGCGGCGCCGCCCGTATACGTACGCCCCGGCGTAGGCCGGGTTGCGCAAGATCCCGGCGGCGCGGGCGTGGGTGAGCCGGCCCCACCGCAGCTGCCCGGCCCATGTCCCGCCGTAGGCGCGGCGCGGGAACCGCCGCCCGGCGAACGCCCCGGCCACCCCGTAGGCCGACCCGGTGGCGGTGAACGCGGCGAACACGTCGCCGATCGCGGCGGCGACCTCCTCATCAGGGTCGATGGCCACTTCGCCGTCATCGTCGTAGACCAGTCCGACCGGCAGCGGGACGCGCAGCTCGCCGCGCCGGGCGGCGGCCTTCTTGGCCTCGTTCATCCGGCTGGTCAGCCAGTGGAGCTCTGCCTCCGACATCTGGCTCTTGAGCCCGAGCAGCAGCCGGTCGTTGATGTCGGACAGGTCATAGACGCCGTCGTTGTCGATGACCAGGGTGGATGTCAGGCGGGCCAGCTCCAGCAGGCGGGCCAGGTCCGCGTTGGACCGGGCAAGGCGGGAGACTTCCAGGCCGAACACCGCGCCGACCTCGCCCAGGCAGACCCGGGCGACCAGGTGCTTGAACCCGTCGCGGTGCGACGCCGTGCGCCCGGACAGGCCCAGGTCGGCATCGATCACCTCGATGGCAGTGCCGGCCCAGCCCAGCCGGGCGGCCTGCCCGGCCAGGTCGTACTGGCGCAGCGTGGACTCGGTGTGCTCGCGGACCTGCATCAGCGTCGACTGGCGGACGTACACGATCGCGGCCCGCTCCAGGTGAGCGCCGGTCACCTTCTGCTCCCCGCGGATCACCGCCGGCCTCCTGCCCGCGTGCGGGCCGGGCAGCGAGAGCGGACTCGGCCATGTTCGCCAGCACCGCGATCATCTCTGCCCGCGCATGCGCTGCCTGCGCCGGATCCGGCGCCAGCACGGCACGGGCAGCGGGCATGGCCTAGTCCAGTTCCCGCCTGGCCAGCAGTTCCAGGTTGACCGCCGAGATCTCCTCCAGCATCTCCCGGAGCCGTGCTGATTCCTGCAGCCGCGCCCGGACCGCCTCGCCCAGCACGGCGGGCACGTAGACCATCCGCCCCGCGACTGACAGGTACGCATACGGGCCGTGCAGCTCGCCTTGCGCGCACCGGCATCCCTCCTTCCCGCACCTGCGGCGCTGCTCGGCCAGCGACCCGGCCAGGAACCCCGCCGCGTCCGGCAGGGACGCGGCCAGCCGGTCCCGGCGGGACCGCAGCTCGGCCGAGGACAGCGCCCGCAACTCGTTCTTGTGTGCATTCATCACACAAGAAAGTGCCAGCCGCGACACCCGGAGTCAACGACATCACCCGGCGTGTCGCGTGCTCACGGCCGCGACCACTGCGGCCAGGTCAGCCAGAACCTCGTACGTCAGCGGCGCCTCCGCCGCCACGGGACCCCGGTCGGTCCACGCCAGCGGCAGCATGACCGACCCCAGCGGGCCGCCCTCGCAGCTCACCGCGAGGCCATCAGGGGTCTTCCGCTCGAACAGCACCCGCAGCCGCTGCCCCGACAGCGGATGGAACGGGTGCGTGACCGTGACGAACGATTCCGGAACCTCGCGATCCCTGCGCGACCGGGCAGTTTGCGGGTTCCGTGGGCACGCCCAGAACGCGAACGCCCTTCCCGCGGCCCTTCGGGATCTCGACCGCGCGCACCGCAGGCGCGAAGTAAGTCCCTGACGACATCCGGTTCCAGATCTTGCACAGGTTTCCCTTCAGATCCTTCTCGAACTCCGCCAGCGGCACCTCATCCACCCCAGGCGCGCCCCGGTTCGCCCTGACCTTCCGATACGCCTCCCAGACTCCCAGCTTCGATATCTCAAACGACTTGCCCGGCGACTTCAGCTCGCCCACGCGATTCCTCCCAGGTCACCCCGGTTGACCGAACGAGCAAAGCCACGAACGACCCGGCCCCTTCGCTCCGCCCGCATTACACGGGCATCACCGCTACTACGAGCCGGTCCGCCGGCGCGCGCCGCGACGGCACTCGGCACCTCGCCGTTTCGGCGGCTTGGCGCGCTCCCTCTCGCGCCCTCGCGGGCGCGGTATCGGCACGCGCCTTCCCGTGTTTCCGCACGTGAGCCGCAGACCGGGCTCGCGCCACCTGCACGCCGGGCACCGCCTGGCCAGTAGACGGGTATCCGCCAGGCTCATCCCGGAGCGGGCATTATCGCCCCGGTTCCGATGCCGTCTTCTACTTTCGACGCTTCAGCGGTGGTTCACTCGCGTTCGCCTTCCCGGTCCCCGCCTGACGGCTCTCACGCCGCCT
>PMOU01000087.1 GCA_003161205.1 Actinomycetota bacterium
AACACGGCGCTGACCGGCGCGACGTACGACATCGACGGCGGCCAGCAACTCGTCCCGGGAGCGTGATCGAAATGAATGACCTGCTGAAACTGGCCATCGAGGGACACGGCGGCCTGCGGCGCTGGGAGCAGCTCTCCCGGTTCCTGGCGGCCGCCTCGATCACCGGCGCGATCTGGCCCCTGAAGGGCCACCCAGAAGGCCCGCTGGACCGGGTGGTGCTCGACGGCGAGACCCGCGACCAGCGGCTGACCATCACCCCGTTCGCTGGGCCGGGGCGGTACACCACCTGGGAACCAGACCGGCAGACCGTCGAGACGACCGACGGCGAGCTGATNNTGGGACGAGTTCCAGGTGGCCTACTTCGCCAGCGAGGCCAACTGGAACTACTTCGTGGCGCCGTTCCTGTTCGCCCGCGACGACTTCAGCACCGAGGAGATCGAGCCGTGGCATGAGGACGGCCAGACCTGGCGCGCCCTGCTCGTCACCTACCCGGACACCATCGTGGCGCANNGCGGGGGCCCCGCGGTGCACTACCCCTCGCAGTACCGCGAGTTCGACGGGATCATGGTCCCGACCCGTCGCCGGGTCTACGTCCGCAACCCCGACGGCTCCCCCGTCCGGGACTCAGTCTCGGTCGCCGTCGACGTCACCGATGTCACCTTCAGCTAGGAGAGCGGGCCGTCACCACTGTTCGTTCGGGGTAATTGAATTTTTTGCCGAACGGACAGTGGTTCGGCCGGCCGGGGAGGAACCAGCTATGGAGTACCTCGTCACCATGACCACCCACGTCCCGGCCGGAACACCGGACCAGGCCGTCGACGACATCCGCTCCCGCGAGGCCGCCCACTCGCGCGAGCTCGCGGCGCAGGGGCACCTGCTCCGGCTGTGGCGTCCTCCGCTGCAGCCGGGCGAATGGCGCACGCTCGGGTTGTTCGCCGCCGCCGACGGCGACCAGCTCGAGCAGGTTCTCGCCTCGATGCCACTGCGGGTGTGGCGCACCGACGAGGTCACCCCGCTCTCGCCCCACCCGAACGATCCGGCCATCAGCTGCCCGCCGGCCACGGCACCGAGCCGAACGCCATGAACCGAACCGGCCAGCAGGTGGCAGCCGGGCGCGCGGGCCTGCGCCCCGGGGGTTGCCGTGGCTGACCAGGGTCTGGCCAGGGTCTGGTACGGGTGCGACCGGCGTCGCCGAGCGCGACCATGGTAACGAGGTTCGCTCTAGCGGGCTGATGAGGAGACGCGACATGCCGAGTCAGGCGATGCAGGATGCGATGGAGGTGTTCCGGGAGGCGCAGAAGGCCGGTGCCGGGCAGCCGCCGCTGCCGCTGGACCAGCGCCGCGCCGCGTTCGCCCCCGCGGGGCGCGTCCATCCGGTGCCCGCGGATGTGCGGGTGTCGGAGGTGAGCGCGGGCGGGGTGCCGGCCCACTGGCTGACCGCGCCCGGCGCGGACCCGGGGCGGGTGCTGCTGTTCCTGCACGGCGGGGGGTATGAGCTCGGGTCGCTGCGCAGCGACGGGGAGCTGGCGGCCCGGCTGGGGCGGACCGCCGGGATGCGGGTGCTGTTCCCGGAGTACCGGCTGGCTCCCGAGCATCCCTTCCCCGCCGCGATCGACGACGTGCTGGCCGCCTGGTCCTGGCTGCGCGGCAGCCAGGGACTGGCCGCGGCGTCGGTGGCGGTGGCCGGCGGGTCGGCCGGCGGGGGGCTCGCCGCCGCGCTGCTGGTGGCCACCCGGGATGGCGGGCAGGGGCTGCCCGCGGCCGCGGTGCTGATGTCCCCGACGGTGGACCTGACCAGCTCCGGCGCCTCGATGACCGAGCGGGCCGCCGACGACCCGGTCTCCACTCCCGAGATGCTCCGCCAGTTCGCGGCCGACTACCTGGCCGGCGCTGACCCCAGGACGCCGCTGGCCTCGCCGCTGTTCGCCGACCTGGCCGGGCTGCCGCCGCTGCTGATCCAGGCCGGCACCGCCGATGTGCTGCTCAGCGACGCCGAACGGCTCGCCGCCGCAGCCAGAGCCGCCGGGGTCGACGTCACCCTGCAGATCGGCCCGGGCCTGCCGCACGTCTACCCGATCCTGCTCGGCACCCCCGAAGCCGCCCAGGCCACCGAGCAGACCGGCACCTTCCTGCGGGCCCGGGTCCACTAACCAGACGGAGAAATCGTGAGCGAAACTGGGCAGAAGGTAGCCGTCATCACAGGCGGCTCGCAGGGCATTGGCGCCGGCCTGGTCGACGGATACCGGCAGCGTCGCTGGGCGGTCGTGGCGAATTCCGTCCATATCAAGCCGTCGACCGACCCGGACGTGCTCACCGTCCAGGGCGACGTGTCCCAGCAGGCCACCGCCGAGAAGATCATCAGCCAGGCCATTGATCGCTTCGGGCGCGTCGATACCCTGGTCAACAACGCAGGCGTCTTCGTCGCCAAGCCCTTCACCGACTACACCGCCGAGGACTACGCGCTGGTCACCGGCGTTAACCTGGCCGGATTCTTCTGGCTGACCCAGCGCGCCATCGGCCAGATGCTCCGGCAGGGCGGCGGCCATGTCGTCAACATCAGCGCCAGCATCGCGGACCGCGCGGACTCCGTGGAACCAACCGCGCTGGCCGCGCTGACCAAGGGCGGCCTGGCCGCGGTCACCAGGTCGCTGGCCGTTGAGTACGCCTCCCGCGGCATCCGCGTCAACGCCGTCGCGCCCGGCATCATCCAGACCCCGCTGCAGCCGGCCGAGTCCTACACGCCCGAGGCGCTCGCCGGGAAACTGCCCCCGCTCGGGCGGGCGGGCCTTGTCAGTGACGTCGTCGACGGCATCTTGTACCTGGAGTCAGCGCCGTACGTCACCGGAGAGATCCTGCACATCGACGGCGGCCGGACGGCCGGGCAATGAGGGCGTGATGGCGAAGGTACTCTTCGTGGTCACAGGAGCCACGTACCTCGTGCTGAAGGACGGTGCCATGAGAGGGGCCACCGGTTACTGGGCTGAGGAGTTCGCCCTCCCCTACCTGCCCGGCGGCCACGGCCCGCGCTCGGCGGCGATCGTGGCGGACCGCCTGATCAAGATCCTCGGGTGAGAGGAATCTCCATGCCCGGCACACCGCGACCGCACCGCCCGCCATCGCCCCGCCCGCTGTTCGCGGTCGCCGTCGCGGCCGCCGTGGTTCCTGCTCGGCAGGCGCTTGCGGCTGTGGTGGCGGGGCGCCGCCGCAGTCCTGTTCGCCCTGCTGGCCGCGTGCGGGAGCGTCCTCGCGGTGGATGCGATCTTCGGCGCCCTGACCGGCGCGAGCGCAGCGCTGATCGGCGTCGGCTTCTTCGGCGCCCTGACGTTCGTGGCCTTCGCCACCGCCTCCCAGGCGGCCACCGGGCTGCCGGGAACCGGTCTGGCCGTGCTCGCCTTCGTCATCGTCGGCAACGCCCTGTCCAGCGGGACGGTGCCCTTCGCGTTCCTGCCCGATGGCTTCCGCCAGGTAGCGCCGTGGCTGCCCAACGGCGCCATCGTGTCCGCCGCGCGCGACGTGGTGTACTTCCCCGACGCCAGCCCGGGCCATCCGCTGCTCGTCCTCGGGATCTGGCTAGCCGGGTCCCTGGCCGTGCTGGCCGGCGTGGACCTGCTGCACCTGGCCGAACGCCGCCAGGCACCGGAACGCAAGGCCGAGATCTACGCGACGTCGGGCACGGCCCACCTGCGCCGGCGGCGCGCACGCCGGCGGGCAGCGACGCCCGAGACCGTGGCCGAGCAAGACACGCCAGCAGCCACCTGAACCGCGGCGGCCGAGGCCGTTACAGGTCCAGGACCAGGTCACCGAGCGGCTGGGAGCAGCAGATCAGGGTGCTGCCGGCGGCGGGCTCATCAATGGGGGCCGGGTCGTAGCTGACCGAGCCTGACATCACGTCTGTCTCGCAGGTATGGCAGACACCGCTGCGACAGGACCAGCGGACCGGCACGTCGCAGGCTTCGGCCAGTTCGAGCAGGCTGCCGTAACCGCGGCCCCAGCGAACGGTCAGGCCGCTGCGCGCGAAGGCGACCTCCGAGCCGTCACCGGGCGGTCCCGCGGGCGAGTGCGGCGGCCGGACGGCGACGGCCGCGATGCCCGGCGTCTGGGCCGGGGCAGCGCCGAAGATCTCGGTGTGCACGCGCGCGCGGTCGATGCCCAGGTCGACCAGGGCGGCGGACATGTCGGCCATGAAGGCCGTCGGGCCGCAGATGTAGGCGTCGGCGTCGGCCGGCAGGCCCAGCCCGGCCAGCACGGACGCCGACAGCCGCCCCCGCGTCTGATAGTCGCGACCCTGGACGTCGCCGGAACCGGGATGGCTGTAACAGACGTTCCGGTGCCCGCGGGCCAGCCCCGCCAGCAGAGACCGCGACTCGGCGGCGAACGGCTCCTGCGCCCGGTCGCGGGCGCCGTGCAGCCACCAGACGTCGCGACCGGAACCGCTGGCGGCCAGGGCGTGCAGCATGGCCATCACCGGGGTCGCCCCGACGCCCGCGCTGATCAGTAGGACCGGGCCGTCTCCCGGCTGGAGCACGAAGGTGCCGCGCGGGGCGGCCGCCTGGAGCTGGTTGCCCGCCCGGACCTGGGTATGGATGAACTGGCTGCCGGCGCCGTGCGCCTCGAGCTTGACGCTGATCCGGTAGGAACCGGCGTCCGGGTCTCCGGACAGCGAGTAGCTGCGCAGCAGCGGCTGCGCGCCCGGAACGGCGTCCAGCCGCAAGGTCAGGAACTGCCCGGGCCCGGGCGGCGGCAGGGCGGCTCCGCCGGGATCGGCCAGGTACACCGAGATCACCGAGTCGCTCTCCGGGTTCACCGAGGTCACGGCCAGCGGGCGGAATCCGGGCCAGGCCGGCGGCGGGCTCACCGCGGTCAGCCCGGCATTGCCGGTGGATTCGGCGGGCTCCTCGGCCTGGTCGGCCAGGGCCTGGAACGAGGCCTTCCAGCCGGCCGAGAGCGCGGGAATGCGCAGCGCGGTCAGCACCCGCTCCCGGGAGTGCCCGGGCAGGTAGAGCAGGCCGTCGACCTCGGCGACGGTCATGGCCTCCGGCCCGGCGGCCACCTGAACGATCTCGTCTCCGGCCTGCACGGCGCCCTCACGCAGCACCCTGAAATAGAACCCGGGCCGGTGCTCGGCCACCAGCAGCGCGGGCATCCGGGCCTCGTTCATCCGGATCCCCACCCGGTAACACGTCACCCGCGGCTGAGTCACCTCGAACAGCGCTTCGCCGATCTGATAACGATCACCGATGCACACCTGGTCATCGGCCAGGCCGGTGACGGTGAAGTTCTCGCCGAACTGGCCGTAGCTAAAGTCGTCGCGGCCCAGCTGGCCCTGCCAGTACTGGTAAGACTCGACCTGGTACACGAACACCGCACGGTTTTCGCCGCCGTGCCCGGCCAGGTCGCCCTGCCCGTCACCGTCGATGTTGAGCCACCGCACCTGCCGCGGGCCCTCCACTGGCAGTTTCCAGACGGCGGTACGGACCGTCTGACCGTGCCACGAGATGTCCTGCGGCAGGCCCACGTTGACCGCCAGCAGGCGGCCGTCTTCCTGGCTCGCGACCACTGGTGCTCCAGCTAGGTTTGATCGGCTGACCGTTACTCCAGACCAGTATCGTGCCCGGGGCGGCGCGCCGCGCCGGTAGAGTCCCCGGCCGGTGCCCTGGTCCGCGGCTTCTGGGCCAGCCTGGCGCGGCCTCAGCCCAGGGCGCCCCGGAAGAGGTCGAGGAACTCCTCATCGGAAATGGCGGCCGCGTCGTCGGGCCGCAGCCGGATGGTCCCGGTGCTCGTCTTGAGGTCGGGATGACGGGCGACGAACCCGCCGTCGGAGTCCTTGGGCCAGCCGTAAAGGGACAGGCCGTGTTTCCACGCGCCGAGGTGAAGGCGCCGGCCGCCGGCCGAGTAGGCGGGCATCCGGTAGGACAGCCCGACGGTCACGTCGGGGCGCGCGTGCAGGATCAGCCGGTGCAGCCGGTCGAAAAGGGGCCGGTGCCCGGCGGGGATGGCGTCGATATAGCCTTGCACCGCTTCGTCGATCCGGTCCGCACGGCGGGCCCGGTCGGGTGGTTTGGCAGCTCCTGGCACGGCCGCATCCTCTCCGTTTCTGTCCTGGGCCTCTGTCCTGGGCCTCTGTCCTGGCTGGTGTCGGTTCTATCGTGACTGACGGCGGAAGCGGCCGTAAATCATCGCGCACCGCCCATCGCCGGACCCGGCTGCCGCGGCGGAAGCGGTCACCTTCGGGCGCGAACATGCTATTACGGCCATTCTTCGCATTACTTTTATCGGCCACGGCCCCGGGGATTCAGTGCCTAGAGTTCTCCGTAGCCAGGACAGGCTCGCGGAGGGAAACCGATGGGCGTCAGCAAAGGACGATTGCCGCGCCGGCGCTTTTTCGTGGCCGCCAGCGTGGTGTTTGCGCCGCCGACGGCGCCGGCCGGTCAAACGCGCAGGCCGCGGTACTGACGGCCCAGTCGGAGAGCGAGAAAAGCGAGGCGGTCATGGCTGAGAACACTGCGTACTTTCAGGCCGACGGCGGCATCAACGACGCCTACCTGGTAGATCAGATCGCCGGCAACGGCCAGTCGATTGCCGACCTCGCGTTCATCACGTCTATGTCGGGCGGGAACCTCGAATTGCTCGGCCAGGGCGGGGCGGGCACGTTCGTGAAACTGAACTACCTCGACGGCGGCGGGAGCGAGCGCACCGGCCTGGCCGTGGCGACCGGCACGGATAATCCCATTATCTCGATCGCGCCGGAGGCCAACGGCGGCGCCACGCTGGACCTGGAGAATAACGCCCTGACCGGCGTCGAGACGGTCGTGCCGTCGCCCGACAACGATGGCCAGCTGAACCTTGACGGTCTCCTGGCCCTCACCCCGCAGGCCGAGCCGGCCGTACCCGCCACCGGTGGCGTCCTGTACGTGGACTCCGCCGACGGCGCGCTGAAATTCAAGGGCCGTTCCGGCACGGTCACCACCATCGCGTCCGCGTAACGGGCCAAGACGGTCATGTGCCGGCGGTCACGGCTTTCAGCTCGGCGAGCGACTCCCGGACGAGCGACCCGAAGTCCTGGTGATTGCCCGGGTCGACCCAGCGCTGGAACGTGATCTTGAAGACGGCGATCCCCGCCTCGGCCGCCAGCTCGGCGGCGGGGTCGGCCACACCGCGGCGGCGCAGCACGTCGGCGAGCGCCGCGGACAACCTGGCGAGCTTGATCAGCTCGCGTTCTTGCAGCTCGACGTTGGCGGCAATGACGCGCTGGCGCTGGCGGGAGAACTCGCGGCGTTCGGCGAAGACGGCCTCGACGGCCTCGATGGCCGCGACGACCGCGTCGATCGGCGCGACGGAATCAGGCACGCCGGCGAGGGTGCTCACGAGGAGCTCCTGCAGCTCGCCCGCACCCCAGAACAGGACTTCGCGTTTGTCGGCGAAGTGCCGGAAGAAGGTTCGCTCGGTGAGACCGGCCCGCTTGGCGATCTCCGCCACCGTGGTCTGCTCGAACCCGCGCTCGACGTAGAGCTCCATGGCCGCCTGCTCGAGCCGCCCGCGTGCGTTCGGCTCCCATCGGCTCATGATCCTCATCGTACTTGATGGCAGCGGCTGACATCGGATTTGCGGAGGGCAGTGTCCCGCGCTGGGTCTGACCGCCCTCCTCGTTCCTAGCGGCGCGGCGGACGCACGCGCTCGCCGGGAACCTCGGTCGTGGCGGACAGGGCGGCGTCGAGCATCCGTTCGCGCCGGTCAATTTCGTCGCCCAGGTACAGGACCAGCGACGCCAGCTCGGCGGTGTTACCCGGCCGGATCCGGGCACAGAAGGCGGCCAGCCTGCGCGCGAACGCGAGGCGCCTGCTCATCGGCGCCCGCGTGATCACCTGAGGGATACCCAGGCACCTGAGCGCGAGGAGACGGCCATCCGGGCAGCCGGCCCCGGCGGGGCTTTCGGTAGCGCTGGCTGGTAGTTCCCGCTCGGTAGCTGTCATCTCAGTGGGTTCGTCCTTCGGGGATGGGTTGCTGCGGGTGCTGCGTGCGGAGTAGGACGCGCCGCACCGCCGCCCGGTTGACAGGAGACGGCACAGTCAGTGATGAGGCGGTGACATCAGGACCTCACGGTGTCACGATACGGTAACTGTGAGGGTGGTGCGGGAAGCGGGCTGTCCCGTTAGCCGGTTACCCGCTCGGCGATGAAGACGAGCTCCCGACCTGGGCGATCAGGGGCCTCTCGCACCTCAAGCACTAGATAGCCCTGGGTGACCAGGCTCCCCTGCACTTCGTCGCGCCCGCGGAACCGGAGGGTCGAGTCCGAGGTAACGACCGTGCCGTCCACCAGGAACGTGTACGTGTTCCGGAAGGAGACGAACGGAAGGTTCACGCCGGTGACGTCGTTCCGCCGCTCCACTGGTCCGCTTCCGGGGATATCGAGGATGACCGGACCAGCATCGGCCGCCCATTCCTGCCAGGCCCGGCGCTCGGGGCGCCTGGTCTCGAACACGAGGTAACCGCCCGGGCGAAGGGCGGCGCGGATGCCCTGGAGAGCGTGCGTCCAGTCCGCATCGGTGAGAAAGACCTGCGCCACGTTCCCTGTCATCACCGCGAGATCAGCACCGAACGCCGGCGCGGCCGTGGCATCGCCATGAACCTGCGCGCCTACTCCGTACCGGCGACTTCGTAATGCTGCACGGTAAGGTCACGGTCGATCAGGAACTTGTCGTCATCGGGATAGAAGACTGCCTTCTCGATGTCCTGGCCGGCAAACGCCTCGATCGCGGCCCGGGACTCCCAGAAGCTCACCGTGACGAATTCGGCCTTATCGCCTTCCACCCGCCAGAGCAGCCAGGCGCCGCGGTTGCCGGGCGTGCCCTGATAGCCCTCGATGCCGGTCTTCTGCACATACGCCGCATAGGCGGGAGCATCCTGCGCCCGGACCGCTCCGCGCCAGGTTCGCGCGATCATCCCCCGATACTCGCACATGGGCGAGACAGTGCTCACCCGTGTACCTCGCGAACCCGGACGTTCGCGACCGTGCGGCGGTGGACTCACCTCGGTATATCACCCTGAAATGCCTACACCCGGTCACTTTTAATGACGTACGGTTACGGTGTCGGGACGACGCCTGGACAGGGGTGTGGTGGCATGGGTGACAGCGACGGCGATCTGCCGAGTCTCGCGGACACGATCGCGGCGGTGCGTCGTGAGTTGGGCTCGGCGCAGGCGGCAGGTCCAGGCCAGCCGACCCAGTTCCGGACCGGGCCGGTGGAGCTGGAGTTCGAGGTCGCGGTGACCCGCACCGGCCGGGGGCCGGCCGGCGTGCAGGTGGGGGTGCTGACGCTGGACGGCAAGGGCGGCCTGGCGGTTGCGGCCACGCAGCGGATCAAGGTGCGGCTGGATCCGCTGTACCCGGAGTCTGACGGGGACGCGCAGGCCGGCGAGGTCGCACTGGGGCCGGGCGTGATGGCGTCTGAGGCGCTGGCCGAGGACGTGCTGCCGGAACGCCCGCGTCGGGCGGACGGCCTTGAGATCCACGAGGTGGACGACGGGCTCGTGGTTTACCAGTCTGAGCCGGAGTGCGTTCACCATCTGAACAACACGGCCGCCATCGTGTTCGAACTGTGCGACGGCGGGAACACCGTGCCAGAAATTGGCAGGCAACTTGCCGGGGCTTTTGGCCTGGCCGAGGCAGCCGACGGCGCGGCCGGGGAATGCGTTGCCGATCTGTGGTCGAAGGGCGTCATCGTGTGAAGCCCGCCGATTTAGCCGGCCGACCACACAATACGAAGAGTAATTACAATATTGCACAGAGTCATACTCCCTGTTAGGCTTGTCCCGGCTTTACCAAATTTCGGGTACCAGGGGGCGTACCGATGAGCAATGCGCGGGGCGAAAATCCAGAAGGTAGATCGGGCATGGACCGCCGAGCCTTCATCACGAAAATGGCAGTGGCGGGTTTCGCGGTTCCCGCCGTCGTGACAGTGGCGGATGAGGGCACCGCCTTGGCCCGGCCCAGGCCGCCGGGCCCGCACAGTCCGCCAAACCCATGCGGGCCGACCACCACCGCGGGACCGACAACGACCGCGGGACCGACGACCACCGCGGGACCGACGACCACCGCGGGACCGACCACCACCGCAGGACCGACGACCACCCCGGCGGTGACGACTACCGCGGCACCGACAACCACCCCGGCACCGACAACCACCCCGGCACCGACGACGACCGCCGGAGGATGACGACCACAAGCGTCCCGGATTTAGGCACGAGCGGGGCGTGTCGGGGCGGGCGGCAACGGAGGTCCGGTACGACGGGTAGTCGACCAAGATAAGCCCGTGGCCGAAGACCTCCGTTGCCCGTTCGGGCGGCCCGGCCTAGTTTGGTGGCCCGGCGTGGCCTGGCGGCCTGGCGGCCTGGCCTGGCGTCGGCATCCTCCCCCACCCTCGCGCACGGTGAGCTTGGGGTCAGATGACGTAGCGTGCCGCGAGTTCATGATCGGCGTCGTCATAGCTGAGCAAGACCGGCTGAGACGCTACGCGCGGTGAGGTGATGACAGCCCGGAAGGTGCCGTCCGCGATGCGCCTGCTGAGGTACTGATCGCACGCGAGCGACTCGGTGAGCCATTGGTCGAACTCCTCGCCGGCGACCGGGATGTCCGCGAGGATGCGGTCGTACGCGCGACGGTGTACCGCGACCGCGTGGGTGGCGGTGACCGGACCGCATTCCTGGAGTACCTCGCAGCCGGGCAGGAAAGGGAATTTCTGCGACCACACGCATGCGCCGAGGTAGCACACGTCCCACTTGATATCGGCCAGCTCGGCGCCGGCGGCTTCCAGCACGGCCACGGTGCTGTCGATGAACACCGCGTCATCTTCGAGGATAAGCACGTGCTCGTAGTCACGTCGTCGCGCCTCGGCCACCATCAGCCGGAAAGACATGGCATTTCCGCGGTGGTGATTCTCAGGTGTCGCCACCGCGGAAAACCGCTCAACTTGCCAGCCGATATTGAGGTGCTCGTGCCGCTGCCGGGCCTGCGCCCACCGTTCTGTTTCGCTGTCCAGGTTCAGGCAGAAGATCCCGTCAAAGAAGCTGAACGGGCTCGCCACTTCACGGGCCGTCTTTTCCAGGACGCCGGCGAAGTTCGAGGCCATTCCGACCCGCTCGAACTCCTCCCGGAAATGAGACTCAATGCTGGCGATGTCCCAGCCGATCTCGCTCCAGCCGATGAGGTAATTGCGGAGGCGGTCCTCCCATGAAGGATGGTAAGGAGCGCCATTAGGGCGCCCGAACCGATGCGCCCACCCCAGGGCGGGATGACACAGCACCCGGCCGCCTGCCCTGCGTACCTTCTCGTGCAGATATCCTTCCTCGCCGCCGAATCCGCGAAACCGGGGGTTGATACCGGGCCATGCGTCGCGGCGGCACGCGAACAGCCCCAGGCCCTGCATCCCGATCTCGAATGGCTCTCCACCGGGCTCGGCGGCGCGTTCGTCCAGCGCCCACTGCCCATACATCGCCGCGCCCCAGCTCGGCTTGAAGTGACTCGCTTTCGGCCCCCCGAGCAGGTCGTCCATCAGCGGGCCCTGGATCAGGTCACTGCTGTCGGGGTGATCGTCGAACCAGCGGACGAGCGCGGCCAGCCCCCCGGGTTGGATGAGGACGTGACTGTCCACGCAGCACACGATGTCCGCGTCCGCCTCGCGGAAGACCAGATCCCGTACCGCGGTGCTGCGGTAACCCCGGAACGGCACGTACCTCAGGAACGGGACCCAACCCTCCAGCGCCTTGAGGCTGGCCGCTGCTGTTCCTTCAGGATGGTTATCGACGATCAGGAATGCGAGCTTGTCCGCTACCTCGGGGTGGTATAGCCGGATCGCCTGGATGGTGAACCA
Source organism: Actinomycetota bacterium (assembly GCA_003161205.1). The sequence goes on from PMOU01000087.1 coordinate 11,868, forward strand.
GACGCCGTCAAAGTCATCGAAGGTGGCCATTCCTATACAAAGACGACGGTGCTCGCCTCGCGGTGTCATCTCAGGAATCGGACGACGCGCTTCCTCTGCCAAAGCGAGCTTCTCGAGGAAACGGCTAGCGTTCGACATCAAACCTCCACGGACCACCAAGGGTTTCTTCCCGCAAGGGCGGCGCCGACGACTAAAGCCCCCACGGCGCCTACTGTGCAATAACCATAACAGCGCAGTCAACTAGCGCGGCAGCATTGTTTCAATGGCGAACTTGCGGGCGCAGCGGGATTTCCTGAGTCGGAATGAATGCCTATCTAATGGAACACGCGATGTAGGCCGGATTGCGACCGGACGGCCGGCTAGGTCAGGACGGCGGTTCGCCCTACTGGCCCTGCCAGCGCAAGATGAGCAGGGCGATGTCGTCACCGGGCTGCTCGCTACCGACCAGGGCTCCCATGACCGAGATGCAAACACTCTCCGGCGGCCCGGGCGACACGGCCGCGCACAGCCGGGCGATGCCCTCATCGAGCGGCTCGTCCCGGCGTTCCACCAGCCCGTCGGTGAAGAAGCACAGCGCCGAGCCGGACACGAGAGTCAGCGTGGTGACTCGCCGACCGGGGGCATCGGCGACGCCGATCGGCGCGTCGACGGCGATCTCGGCCAGCACACCGCGCTGGCCGGGGGCCGCGATCACCGGCGGGAAATGACCTGCCGCCTGGCCGTCGAGTTCGGCGGCTGGCGGGTGCTGTTCTGGGCGGGCGTGCCGATCGCGCTGGCGGCCGCGGCGCTGATCGCGTCGCTGGTGCCGGGCCAGGCCCCGCACCACGACCCGCTCGACGGCGGCGGCGCCCTGCTGCTGACCGCGGGCAGCGTGGCGCTGCTGTACGGCATCATCGACGGACCGGAGTCCGGCTGGAGCTCGGTGCCGGTGCTCGGGTCGCTGGCGCTGGCGATCGTGCTGCTGGCGGCGTTCACGTGGTACGAGACCCGGCTGGAGCACCCGATGCTCGACCCGCGCCTGTTCCGGCTGGCCGGCGTGCGTACCGGCACGCTCGGGATCACCGCGCTGTTCTTCGCGCTGTTCGGCCTGTTCTACATCAACGCCCAGTACCTGCAGGACGTCAAGGGCTACTCACCGCTGCTCGCGGCGGTGTGCATCCTGCCGGTCGCGGTCGTGATGCCGTACACCAGCGCGCAGAGCGCGCG
>PMOU01000503.1:0-6533 GCA_003161205.1 Actinomycetota bacterium
ACGGTCGCGATCGCCACGATCTCCTCCTTCACGCCGCGGCATCCTCGCCGCGGACGGCTCTACGTCGCCCTTGCCCGGATCGCGCCAGCCCACACCTAAGGCGGGGCGCTCCGGCGCGGCGACCGGGTCGGCGGGCTGGCGGGAAAGCTCCGGGGCTGCCCTCGGGGTGGCCCGCTCGATCGCGGGCCAGCCGACGTCGGCGTCGTATTCGGCTTGCTCGGCTTTACCGCCGCCGCGCAGGCCGAATAGGCGCTTGGCGAGCAGCAGGTAGGCCGCGACGGCCAGGTTGAGCACCAGGGCCAGCACCTTGAGCGACGTCACGCTCTTGGTCAGCTCGTAGACCTCGTACGGCACGAAGACGATCGTGGCCAGGAACGTCAGGTACTCGGCCCACCGTTTGCCGAGCCAGAGCCCGACCGACTCGGCTCCCTCCATCACCGCGTAGGCGGCGATGGCGACGCCCAGCAGGTACAAGTTGGTGATGCTGACCGCGAACAGCGACCGCAGGTCGTGCACCACGCTGTTGTTGCTGCTGATGACCGAACCGCCCAGACCGCCCTGCAGGTCGTTCAGAACCTTGGTGAAGGTCGCGTTCAGCGCGGCCCGGTTGTCGGCGAACAAGAGCACGGCCGCCGCCAGCGCGCCGAAAACCAGGAAGTGGATCAAGCGTTCCACCGCGATCAGCCGCAGGACATAGCGATCGCGCAGCGGCTTGCCCCGCAACGGCAGCACGATGTCGTCCCGAGGCGGCAGGTATTTCCGGGTGGGCCGGTCCGGCGGGGTGAGCGCCACCCACGAGTCGCAGCGCAGGCACCGGTACCAGCGCAGGCCGCCCGACTCCCGCGCGAACAGCCCGTCCTCGGCCCGCAGCTCCGCCGCGTCCGTGCCGAGCAGCTCATGGCCGTGCAGGCCGCAGCCGATCAGCTCATACCTCAGCTTCGGCCGGAACCGGCGGGTGTGCTCGGTCCCCGGCGGCGGCGCGTGGGGAGGCAGCGGAGTGGTGGCGCTCATCGACCCCCCATTACCCGTCACCCAAGAAACCTAACAGCACGCCTTTCCGGGTGACCGGGGCGGGACGCGGAACGACGATGGACCATTGCTGTTNNAACAGCAATGGTCCATCGTCGTTGACGACGGGGGCTAGGGTGCGGGAGGGATGTTGTAGTTGATGCGGAAGAGGTTCTCGGGGTCGTACTGGGCCTTGAGATGGCCCAGCTTGGCGAACTTATCGGTGCCGCCGAAGGCCTCTTCCACGCGGTCGAGCTCGTCGAAGTTGAGCATGTTGACGTAGACGCCCTTGCCGACCCAGGGGGCCAGGTCCTTGACGATCGCGCGGGTGCGGGCGATGTAGTCGGCGTCGTCGGCCGGGTCATCCCAGCGCATGGCGAAGTTCAGCCAGAGCAGGTAGCCGCGGTTGGAAAAGGCCGTGTCGGCTTCGGGGACGTCGCCGATGGCGCCGCCGAGGCCGATGATCTCGACCTCGCCTTCCATCGGCATGTCCTTCCAGAAGTCGTACAGCTTGTCGATCGCGCCCTCGGCCAGGTCGGCGACGTGCGCTTCCTTGGTGTAGTAGCGGTGACCGTCCTCAAATTCCTTGTCGATCAGGTGCTGCACCCCGGCGCCGAACGGCAGCACGGTGGAAGCGGTGATGCAGGGCTGGCCGACGGTGCGGAGCCGGTCGATGAGCTCGACCCCCTCGGGGTCCTCGGCGTCCTCCAGCCACATCGAGATCAGCATGAGCACGCGCTTGCCCACGTACTCGGGCGGGACGAACGGCAGCGGCGGCAGGTCGTGCTTGAGCGCGGCGTGCCAGCCCACGCTGCGCGGCAGGGTGGGGACAATCTCGGCGTAGGCCCGCAGCGCCTCGACCGCGTCTTCCGGCTCGTAGACCGAGACCCCGATACGCATCAGCGGGCCGAAGTCGTAGGCGGCGAAGGTGAAGCGGGTCACGATGCCGTAGTTGCCGCCGCCGCCGCGCAGCGCCCANNCAGAACAGGTCGGGGTGGGAGTCGGCGGAGACCTCGATGACCTCTCCGCTGGCCAGGACGAGCTCCAGCGATACAAAGTTGTCGCAGGTCAGCCCGTACTTGCGGGAGAACCAGCCGATGCCGCCGCCNNCCGGTCTCGGACATGATGCCGGCCGGGACGATCATGCCGTGCGCGCCGGTGGCCGCGTCCACGGTGCCGAGCAGGCAGCCGCCGCCGGCGTGCACCAGCTTGCGCTCGACGTCGACGCTCACCTCGCGCAGGCCGCTCAGGTCGATGGTCAGGCCGCCCTCGGACATGGCCTTGCCGGCCACGTTGTGCCCGCCGCAGCGCACCGACGGCGCCAGGCCGTGGGCGCGGGCCACGTTCACCGCGGCCACCACGTCCGCGGTGCTGGTGCAGCGCAGGATGAGGCCGGGGTGCCGGTCGACCATGGCGTTCCAGACCTGGCGCGCTTCTTCGTACTCGGCGTGATCCGGGCCGATGATCTCGCCTTTGAAGGTGCCGGCCAGTTGCTCGGCGATCTGCAGTCGCAGCTGCTCGTCAATTGCCGACGAGGTAGATGTCGTCACGGACATGGGTGGTGTTCCTTTCAGCTGCTTACGCCGAGACGGCGTTCTTGTCTGCGGCCAGCTTGTCTGCGGCCAGGCGGCGCATGGCGTTCAGGGTGGCCGCGACGGCCTTGAGGTAGTCGCCGGTCATCGAGCTGGCGTATTCCTGTTCTTGCTCCGACCCGCCCTCGACGCCCGTGATGACGAGGGCGAAGCTGAACCGCAGCTTCAGGTCGTCCTCGGGGCCCTCGATCTCGTTGGCGATCGTGCCGAGCACCGGGCCCGCGATCCGGGTAAAGGTGACCCGGTGCGGTTCCTCCAGAGTGATCCGCTCCGTCATGCGGTCGCCGCGGAAGTCGATGTCACGGTCGAAGATGTTGTCGCCGTAGCGCTGGACGACCTCGCAGAAGGTCATGCTGGGCACGAACGGCAGCGCGTTGTTGGCCTTGAGCACGAGGCCGTCCCAGACGGCGGCCCGGTCCAGCGTCGGCTCGCCTGGCACGTTGACGGGCAGCTGATGGGTGACGAAGATCATGATGTTTCCTCCGCTGAATCGATCACGGTGTTCTCCAGGGCGCCAAGGCCGTCGATGGTGACGCGGACGACATCGCCGCCGCGCAGGAAAAGGCCCCGGCCCGCGCCCACCCCGGACGGGGTGCCGGTGGCAATGACATCGCCCGGCTCGAGCGTGACGACCTCGCTGGCCGCCGCGATCAGCTCGGCGACCGAGCAGATCATGTCCGCGGTGGACTCGTCCTGCTGCAGCTCGCCGTTCACCCACAGCCGCACCCGCAGGTCCTGCGGATCGGGGATCTGGAACGCCGGGGTGATGCCCGGCCCGAGCGGCAGCGAGCCTTCCATGGACTTGGCCGAGAACCAGTCGTAGCTGAACGCGTCCGCCGGGACGATGTCGCGTTTGTGGTAGCCGCGGGCGCTCACGTCGTTGGACACGCAGTAGCCGGCCACGTGAGCCAGGGCCCGTTCGGCCGGAATGTTTCTGCCCTTGATCCCGATGATGACGGCCAGTTCGGCTTCCCAGTCGAACCGGGCCCGGGCCGGGTCACTGATCACGATCGGGGCGTGCGGGCCGACCACCGAGGTGGTGGGGGCCTTGAGGAAGAAGAACGGGCGCCAGCCCTGCTCCGGGACCTCGCCGCCCATTTCCCGCACGTGCTTGCGGTAGTTGACCCCGGCGCAGATCACCTTGCGCGGCCACAGCACCGGCGGCAGGAGCGTGTCGGCCTCGACGACGGGGGCGGCGTCGAGGTCCTCGGCGGACAGGTCGCGCAGGACGGTCTCGGCGGCGGCCCAGTCCTCCAGGAGCTCCAGGGTGGTGGCCCAGCGCTTGAGGTCGGCCGGCGCGACGAGGGTGCCGTCTTCGCGCAGCACCCCGAAACCCGCGGTCCCGCCGGTTTCGGGGTTGGTGTAGCTGGCCAGCGACCAGGTCATGAGGGCTCCTCGTCCGAGGCGGGCAGGCCGGACACCTGGTCGTGCACGGCGGCGATGTCGAGGTGGCCCCAGCCGTCGGCGACGGCCCTGTCGAAGACGTCCTTGGCGGCGGCGAACACCGGCGCGGACAAGCCGGCCTGGGCGGCGTGCGCCTCGATCTGGTCCAGGATGGGCGCCAGGGTGGCGATGGGGCCGGGGGCGGGAGACCACCTGCGCTCGGCCATGACGGGGCCGCGCTGTTTCCAGATGGCGGAGCTGGCGATGGAGTTGTCCAGCGTCTGCTGGACAAGGTCGAGGTCCAGGCCGCTGAGCCGGGCCAACGCGATCGCTTCGGCGGCCGCGACGGTGTGCACGGCCAGGAGCAGGTTGGCGATGTACTTCATCCGGGCGCCGGTGCCGAACGCGCCGGTGTAGACCCAGGGCCCGGAGATGGCGTCCAGCACCGCGCTGACCGTGTCGACGCTGGTCCGGTCGCCGGAGGCGAAGGTGGTGGCGAGCCGGGGCGCGACCATGCCGGGACTGCCGCTGATCGGGCAGTCGAGCAGGTCCCCGCCGTTGGCCCGGACCTTGTCGCGGAGCCGGGCCTTGCGGTCCACGTCGATGGTGCTCATCTCGATGTGGACGGTGCCTGGCCGGAGCGCGGCCAGGGTGCCGGCCGGTCCGCAGATGATCTCCTCGACGTCGTCGGCGCCGGGCACGATCGACAGGAGCACGTCGGCGCTGGCCGCGACCTCGGCGGCGCTGCCGACCACGGTGCCGCCGAGGTCGGCGAGTTCGGGCGAGCCGCTGCGACGGTAGCCGGTGACGGTGAACCCTCGCTCGATCAGGTTCTGGGCGATCGGCAGGCCCATCTTGCCGAGCCCGATCACGCCGACACTGATCACGCCGACTCGGTCCATCGCTGCCTCCTTGCGCGCTCCGTTGCCGCGGTAGCTAAACTGTATGCAGTTTCGTACCGAGGTTCAAGACCCCGCGACGCGAAAAACTGTATGCAGTTTTAACTAGGGATGCGCGGGGAGAGCCTGCCCCAGCCAGCCGAAGTTCACGCGCTCCTGCTCCAGGCGGACGGTGGGACCGTAGATGCCGTTGATAAGGGTCTGGTAGAGGCTCTGCTCGGCTGGGGTGAGCAGGTCTAGAGCGGCCCGTGTCGGGGTCGGCTCAGATACCCACTGGGACCGGTGCGCGAGAAGAGTGTCGCGGTCCATGAGAATGGAGCGAGCGTGGGGAAAGCGATGGCGCAGCCGGTTCAAGATCGCGAAGCCATGGGTGTCCAGGTCGCCCCAGTAGGCCAGGTCCAGAGTGACCAGCCAGTCGAGCCTCTCCAGGACATTGACCGCGTAACCGCCGCCGAAGATCACAATCGCGTCCGGGACCAGCGGGAACGCCAGGTAGGTGATCTCGTTCTCCACGATGTAGGCATGGGTGGCGCCCGGCGGCGGGGCGGCGAGCTCGTCTACGCGGACGGTCAGCTCGGTATAGGGCGCGCCAGGGACGGCGGTCCGCAGGCGCACATAGTCCGGCTTGCGGCGAAATCCGTAGCGACCCTCGAAGTCCGGCGCCGCCACGTCGATCCTGGCCGGGTCGAGCTGGAGATCGAGCAGTTCGGTCAGCACAGGCTTGTGCTTGCCGATGAACTTCGTGTCTACACCAGGCACGTCCACCTGCCGGACATACATGCCGGCCGACTGGCGCTCGTCGACCCAGCGGACAGTCGCGAGTAGGTGCGTCCAGGAGGAGGCCAGGTCCAGGGCCTTGATCGGATGCCGTTCCAGCCAGCCGAGCAGGCACGGGCACTGCGCCTTGGTCTGTTCGACGATCTCGGTTAGCCGGCGGATCTGCTGGCGTGTGCCGAGAAATTCCCAGGCTTGATCGTAGTCATCGAGCCAGGCACGGCACGGGATCTGGTTGGTGCCGATCAGCCGGCCACCTACCTTTTTGTATTCCACGCGCAGTGGGCCGCGGCCGGCCCGCTCCCATTCAGCCGCCCAGGCCTGGACGTCGGCTAGGCGCTCGCCGACCTCGGCCGGGCCAGGACCGCGCAGCGGGACTGGCAGCGGTTCCCAGTCCTGTCCGGCCAGGAAATTCGTGAGCAGGACGGGCCACCTCCTGCGGACGGCGACGCGCACGTCGGCCGGGCGAGTCCACGCGTTGCCCGCGTCAGATCGTCCCATGTCAGGCCACCGCCGCGACCTGTGCGCCGAGGGCATGCGCGAGCCGCTCCGCCCGGTACTCCTCGATCGTCAGCGTCCGCAGCCGGGAATACCTCGACGTCGGGTTGTCGACGAAACCGACCGCAGCTACGTAGGGCTCGATCACGTGGATCTTCTGCAGCGGAGTGACGATTAGCAGTTGCAGGCCGAGCCGCCCGAACAGTTCGAGCGCAAACCGGGTCGACTCGTCCGAGCCCCGGCCGAAGGCCTCGTCGATGACCGCGAACCGGAAGGTCCGCGACTTGGCCGCACCCCACTCGAGCTTGAACTGATAGGCGAGCGAGGCGGCGAGAATCGTGTACGCCAACTTCTCCTTCTGGCCGCCGGACTTGCCGCC
>PMOU01000503.1:6564-7099 GCA_003161205.1 Actinomycetota bacterium
CTCGATGATCCGCTTGACCTGCAGGAACTTCTGTTCTGAGTATTGGTCGTCGGCGGTGCCCGATGACACGGCGTTGTCGGTACACGCCCGCAAGTCGGTCCGGAAGTCCCTGATCTCGATGCTCGGGGTCTGCTGCGGCTCGAGCCTGATATACCGGCCCGGGTTGTAGTCCACGCCCACCAGCGACGTGTTGATCGTGTCGATCCGCTGCCTGATCAAGTCGGACTGCCGGTTCAGCTGAGCCTGAAATTGGGCGATTTCCCGGATCGTGTTCTGGTTCAGGTACGNNTCCACGGCGCTGTCGAGCTCGCTGGTCTCGACCGGGTACTGACTGCGGAAATTCACCATCGCCGAGACGATCTTGTGGCCCAGCCTCGTTCTGCGGTCACCGAGCCTGGCCTCGAGGGACACGAACTCCGCGGCGGCGTTCGCCTCCGCGCGGTCGCACGTGGCGGGCTTATCCGGTAGTACCTGCCCCGCCTTGTCGAGCAGCCCGCCAATCACGCCGAAGTGCTCCGCCGCCGCCGGGCCCGGC
>PMOU01000673.1:0-8829 GCA_003161205.1 Actinomycetota bacterium
TGCGTGGCCGGCGCGGGCCCCGGCGGAGTGATGTCGGCCAGCTTTGCCTACGGCGACCGGGTGACCTGGTGGACCGACGCCGCCGGGGCCGTGACCACCTACCAGCTGGATGAGTCAGCGCGCGTGGCGGCGGTCACCGATCCGCTGGGCCACGTGACCCATGCCTGGCACGACGACTACGGCCGGACGGTGGCCTGCGCTGACCCGCTGGGGCGGCTGACCCGGTACGAATATGACGAGCCAGGCAACCTCACCGCCATCACGAGGCCGGACGGAAGCCAGGCTCGTGCCCGCTATGACGAGGCGAACCTGCCGGTAAGGCTGGAGGCTCCGGACGGCGCCAGCTGGACGCAGGAGTACGACCCGCGAGGCAACCTGGTGCGTCAGGTCGCGCCGGACGGTGCCGCCACGTCGTTCGGCTACGACCAGCGCGGCCACCTGGCCTGGGTGACCAGCCCGCTCGGCGCGACGACCCGGGTGGAGTCCGATCCGGCGGGTCGGCCGATGGTGGTGACCGCTCCCGACGGCGGGATCACCCGGTACGCGCGGGACCGGCTCGGCCGGGTGACGGCGATCACCGGGCCCGATGGCGCGATCACAAAACTGACCTGGACGCGGGAAGGGCGACTCGCCAGCCGGGTTTTCGCCGATGGCACGAGCGAGCACCTGGCCTACGACGCCGAGGGCAACCTGGTTTCGCACCTCAGCCCAGCTGGCGAGCAGGTCAGCTACGAGTACGGGCCGTTCGATCTGGTGACTGCGACGACCGGCCCGGACGGCAGCCGGACCGAGTTCGGCTATGACCATGCGCTTCGTCTGAGTGAAGTCGTCCGCGCCGGCCTGACCTGGCGGTACTCCTACGACGCGGGCGGACGGCTGATCGCCGAGACCGACTACAACGGCGCCACCACTCAGTACGCCTACGATCAGGCCGGCCAGCTCACCAGCCGGGTCAACGCCGCCGGGCAGCGGGTCGCCTGCGCCTACGACGAGCTCGGCAACCTGATCCGGCGGGAAGCTGACGGACAAGTNNACGTGCAACGACCGCACCGTGTCGTGCGATTACGATCGTGCCGGGCGCCGCCGCCACCGCGTCACGCCGGGCGGTTCGGAGCAGCGGTGGGAGTACGACGAGGCCGGGAATCCGGTCCTGCTCGAGGCCGGCGGTCAGCTGCTCAGGTTCGGCTACGACCAGGCGGGCCGGGAGACTCGCCGCGATCTGCCCGGTGGGCTGGCCCTGAACCAGGACTGGGACCTGGCTGGCCGGCTCATGTCCCAGCACCTCATGGCGGCCCCTGGGAAGGCCGCGATGGCGGCGGAGCCCTGGCTGCCTGGTCCGGGGGCAGCACGGCCCCAAGAATCCCGTGGGCGAGTGCTGGTACGTCGCGCTTATACCTACCGGGCCGACGGGTTTCTAGAAGGCATCGATGACCTGCTCGCAGGCCCGCGCCGGTTCACCCTGGATGGCGCGGGCCGGATTCTCTCGGTCAAAGGCCCGGGCTGGGCCGAGAGCTACCGCTACGACCCGGCAGGCAACCTGTGCCTGGCACGCTGGTCCGCTCCGCCGCCCAGCGCGGCCGGCGCCTGGCTGGCTGCTGACGTGCAGGGACCCCGCGACCTGGCCGGCACGCTGATCACCAGGGCCGGGACGGTCCGTTACCGGTACGACCGGCAAGGCCGCGTCATCGAGCGGCAGCGCCCGCGGATCTCGCGCAAGCCCGCCACCTGGACCTACCAGTGGGACGCCGACGACAGGCTCACCGCCGTCACCGTTCCGGACGGCAGCACCTGGCGCTACCAGTACGACCCCCTCGGCCGCCGCGTCGCCAAGCAGCACCTCGACCTGTCCGGGGCCCTCACCGAGGAGACGACCTTCGCCTGGGACGGTGCCGTCCTAGCCGAGGAAGCCACCCGACGCTCGGCCCACCATCATCGTGTGACCTGGGATTACCGGCCCGGTACCTTCACCCCGCTCACCCAGTCGGAAAGCCTGTCGGCGAGCGAGGATCCCCAGCAGGTCCTCGATGAGCGGTTCTACGCCATCATCACCGACCAGCTCGGCACGCCGACCGAACTGGTCGGCCCCGACGGCACCGTAGCCGGGTATCAGCAGCACACCCTATGGGGCGGCACGCTGTGGCACCCCGGCGGAGCCAGTACCCCGCTGCGGTTCCCCGGCCAGTACCACGACCCGGAAACCGGCCTCCACTACAACCAGCAGCGCTACTACGACCCCGTCACCGGCAGCTACCTCAGCCCAGATCCCCTAGGCCTGGCCCCCGCCCCGAACCCCCACACCTACGTCCCCAACCCCCACCTCCAGTCCGACCCCCTCGGCCTCATGGCCTGCAGTCCTAGCTCAGACCCCAGCAGCGGTAAGTTGTTTGTGACATCCGGTCGTGGGACGACGTACGACATCCCTGAAGGATGGGTTGGTCGGGAGGCTGACAATGGCAAAGGCCTGGTGTATCAGCGATCTGGGGCTTTGGGCAATCAGGACTCAATTCGAATCATGGAACCTACGGTGAAGTATCCAGACGGTTATGTGCGTGTTTATAACTCGGCTTCCCCTGCAGGCCAACCTATTGATGTATTCGGCAATCCGGGACCTCCTTCGGACACGCACATCTCTCAGCTCTATCTCGGCCCATGGCCAGCCTGGCCAGGTCAGTGATGGCGGTGAGTCTGGAGCATCAGCCCAGTATGGGCAGGTGGCGTTTGCCCTTTGCTAATGAGCGAGTCACCTGGTGCTGCGTTGACTATGCGTTCTCATTTAGTACTCAAAGTCAGATTTTGGTACGGATCGAGCAGCCTTTCGTGTACACCAGTGCAGATGGAGTCGAGCAGTTGATCGTTCCTGAGGAGGATCCGGTCCGCTTGGCGCCCGCGCTTGCTATCGCCCGGCTGTCAGCCCGGGACGGTTTTGCTTATGAAGACGGACATCTTGAAGTGACTTTCAGCAACAGCAGTACGATTGGCGTTCCGGGCACACAGGACTACGAACCTTGGGAGCTGACCGGCCCTAACGGACTAAAGGTAGTTTCGGTGCCTGGCGGCGAGCTATCGATCTGGTATCCCAGCTAGCCTTCGGCCAGCGCCTTCAGCGCGCTTGAGGCGAACTAGCGTATCGCGGAGGCTCCTGGTGCTGGGTGGCGTGCAGCTCAGCTGGAAGACTGACCGGCGGCCTGTCAGCCGCACGGTATGGAACTTAGTTGCCTCGCCGCCGTTCTAGGAAGACGGCAAAGTCAGGCTCAGGTTGTTCTTCCTCACGCGGAAATGGGTCTTTGCCGGCAGCGCAGCTTCTTAGGAGGGTGAGATTCCCAGCCTGTCGGACACGCCGCCGGACTTCGCTGGCAGCGACGGAGAGGTCGTCGCTGGGATCGCGTCGATGGACTCGCCGTTCGAGCTGACGCAGGCGACATTCATTGAGCCGCTGACCGTCGAGGCAGCGTCCTAATCTGGGGCGGGCACATACTGGGGCGTGGACATCAGGCCTCGGTTCGTCGTGCAACTGCATGACGCGACGACGTTGCACTTTGACTTTCGTCTGCAATCTGGTGACGTGCTGCGTTCGTGGGCGGTGCCCAAGGGCCCGTCGCTCGACCCGAAGGTCCGGCGGCTGGCGGTCCCGGTTGAGGACCACTCGATGTCGGCGGGCGAGTTCGAGGGCGTTCATGAGGGTCACCGGCGGGGCAGCGGCGCGGTGATCATCTGGGATGAGGGCACCGCCGAGATCATCCGGGATGAGCCCGGACATATCTCGTTCGTCCTGGACGGTCACAAACTTTCCGGCGGCTTCGCCCTGACCCAGACTGGCGGTAAGAGCTGGATTCTGGTGAAGGTTCGCGACGAGGAGGCGCGCCCGGGATCGGACATCGTGGCCGAGCGGCCGGAGAGCATCCGAAGCGGCAAGACCTGGCAGGAACTCCGATGACCCGAGCGCAAGGAAGCCGGCCCGGTTAAAACCCTGGTGAAAAGCGTTGCCCAGGTCGAGCGCGCGGGATGGTTACCAGAGGGAGGAATAGCATGAGGCATCGGGTTGATAGCGAACAGTACATGGACGATGCTCGCCGGTGGTTCGGGCGGGATGCGCGAAAATTATCGGCGCTGGCGATGATGTGTTCAGCGAGAACCTCAGGACCAATGAAGTGCTTGTCGGCTCGAAACGCAGGATGCACGTGCGGCTGACGGGCTTCCCTGGTCTCACGACTAACGTCGAGGGCAAGTTCTCAGTGGACGATAAAGTCGTGACGCTCCTTGTACGGCCGGAACGCATACCAGCTTATACGGGGCGTTTGACCTGACCGGCAAGCCGGGCGAAGTGCAAGACTTTTCCGTCGGGCGCTTCAAAGCGGCAAGGTAGTCGAAATCTTGACGATGCAGGATCAGTTCACGCTTCTTAAGCAGATTGGCTATCTGGCCGAAGCGCTCTACCTGTGCAGCGCGTGGTCGCTGGCTACCGACAGAAGAGCCTCAAATGCCATCTGACCTGCACAAAGAGACGGCCGCCCCGGCCGCCGCGGCGGTCGTCGCTTGTCGCTAAGTCGACTATGTCGCGGCCCGCGACGGAATCTTTGTGCCGTGACTGCGGTGCGTAAGAACCGGCCGCAGCTCTTGCGCTGAGATCGTGCTGAACGTTCGGCTCAGCAAATCCGTCGGGTCAAGACCGCATGTGAGATACCCGCAATCGCACGTGCAGTAGGGTCGGGCCACATGCGAGGCTGTTGCCGGGTTCTTAAGTGCATCTGCTGGCAGGGCAATACGAGCAGATCGAGCGCTGCCCAAGTTTCCGCCATGACAGGAATGACGGCGGTCGTCCCGGAAGGTAGCCGACGCGGTCCGAGCCGTAGTTCACCTGCGGCTTAAGGTGTGCGGTCGCGCACCGTTGGTTACTTCCTCCGCAGACTCCCGCTTCATCGGGAACGTGAAGTCAACGTTCAGCCAAGCCGCGCGCAATGTAAATGGGGGCTGCTGTCAGCTTATAGCGCGCCGATCGACTACGCTTATGCATTATTCAACGACTTGAACGGAGTTCACGTGGCCCAGAAGATTCAAACCTTGTTCATCGACGACATCGATGGCAGCGAGGCAGAGGGAACCGTCCGCTTTGCGCTGGATGGTTCGGAGTACGAGATCGACTTGAACGCCAAGCACGCTGAGGCGCTGCGGAAGGCGTTGGCCCGGTATGTTGATGCCGCCCGGCGGAGCAGTGGCAGCCCGGCCCGGCGCCCGGCTCGGAGTGGTCGCCGCGCAGCGGCTACCGGCCTTAACACCACTGAGGTTCGTGAGTGGGCGAAGGCGCAAGGTATCGAAGTCAAGGACCGCGGTCGGGTCCCGGCAGAATTGGTCGTCAGGTTCCGGGCGGCTACGGGCAACTAGTCCGACGCGCGGTTGGTCTGGGCGGCTGGTAATCGGATGAGAGGCTCATGGTCTCTGGGCACCGAACCAGGGTCTCTCCACAGACTTCCTCGCTCGTGACTTCAGTACCACTTGTTTCAGGCTGTGGCCCTTCTGTGTTCGCTAGACCATAGAAGGGCACAGACTTTCTGGTCCCGAACCGTCAGGTCCAGATGCGTCACAGAAGGCGGGTCCGCCAAGGCCCGCCTTCACTTTTTGGCCAGCAGGCTCGTTACGGGCCTCTTGAATAAAGCTGCCCCGGACCGGCCAGGACGTGCATCGCGCTGCCCGGCGGAGGTTAGCCGTCCCGCGAACCCCACTCGCACCGCCTCGCACACCGGTGCTGGCTTGCTCGCGGCCTCAAGGCACGACGATGGTCCATTGGTGTGGCTCGGACAACACCGAAGGTCCATCGTGGTGGTCAGTTCGGGCCTTGATAANNGGCCTGGTTAAGGAGGGGGCACCACTGCTCGTTCGGTCAATGTGTCTTTGAAAATGGCGCGGGGGCACGTCAGATGGCCGGGGTGGCGCGCCTGACGATAGCGGCCGTGTCGGTCCCGGAAGGAAGCGTGCCGTAGGCATGCCCCCAGCCCCGGAATCCGTCAGCGCCGTCGGCCAGCCGGGAAGCGACAAACGCGTCGGCTACCGCCGGGTCGCCGTGGCGGACGAGCAGGGCGCCCTGCAGGGCCAGCGCGATGCCTTCGGCGAGATAACGCGCCCGGGCCTCCGATGGGTCGCTGAGTTCCTTGCGCAGCCGGCCGACCGCCTGATCCAGGCGGCTGTCCGCTCCGGCAGCCAGATCGAGTTCGGCGAAGAACGCCTCGACCGACTCGGGCTGGCGGGTCAGGACGCGGAGCGCGTCGAGCGCGGCGACGTTACCCGACCCCTCCCAGATGGAAGCCAGCGGCGCCTCGCGATACAGCCGCGGCATCCCCGATTCCTCCACGTAGCCGTTGCCGCCCAGGCACTCCAGTGCCTCGGCCGCGTGCGCGGGGGCGCGCTTGCACACCCAGTACTTGGTGGCGGCCAGCGCCAGGCGGCGGAACGCGGCCTCGGCCTCATCGCCGCCCGCCGCGCGGTCGGTCGCCCCGGCCAGCCGGAACGCCGCCAATGTCGTCGCCTCCGACTCGATCGCGAGGTCGGCCAGCACGGCGGCCATCAGCGGCTGGTCAGCCAGCGTCCGGCCGAAGGCCGTGCGGTGGGCGGCGTGGTGCGCGGCCAGCGTGACGCCGACCCGCATCCCGGTCGCCGTGCCGAGCACGCAATCGAGCCTGGTCATGTTCACCATCTCGATGATGGTGCGGACGCCGCGGCCTTCCTCGCCGACCAGCCACGCCATCGCCTCGTCGTACTCGACCTCGGCCGACGCGTTCGACCGGTTGCCGAGCTTGTCCTTCAGCCGCTGCAGGTACATGCCGTTCCGGCTGCCGTCGGNNCCCGCCGGGCGCCTGCGCGAGGACCATGAACAGGTCGCCCATCGGGGCCGACGTGAACCATTTGTGCCCGGTCAGCAGGTAGCTGCCGTCGCTGACCGGCACGGCGCGAGTGGTGTTCGCCCGGACATCGGAGCCACCCTGCTTCTCGGTCATCGACATGCCCGCGAGCAGGCCTGCCTTGGTCTCGGGTGACCGCAGGCCGACGTCGTACTCCGGGGCCGCGAGCAGCGGTTCGAATCGCTGGGCGAGATCGGGTGCGTGCCGCAGCGCCGGCACGATGGCATAGGTCATCGAGATCGGGCAGCAATGTCCGGCCTCAGCCGCGCCCCAGACATAAAATCCCGCTGCCCGGGCCACGTGCGCGCCGGGACGTTTGTCTGTCCACGGCGCGGCGTGCAGTCCGTGCCGGACGGCTACGGTCAGCAACTCGTGCCAGGCCGGATGGAACTCCACCTCGTCGATGCGGTGCCCGAAACGGTCATGGGTGCGCAGGACCGGCGGGTTCTCGTTGGCCTGGCGGCCCTGCTGCTGCACCTGCGCCGAGCCGGCCAGACGGCCGAGTTCCCGCACGGAGTCCTCGGCCCAGGCGGCGCCCTCGCGGCGCAGCGCGCTCAGCATGGCCGGGTCCTCAGCGACGTCGTACCCGCTCAGCGGGGGAGCCTGGTTGAAAACCTCGTGCGTCGGCGGCATCAGCGGTTCCTGCCTCGGGGCTGTCTGTACCTGCTGTCTGGCCAGGAGTTACGGTGTACTGGCCTTTTCGCCATTGAAACACGCTGATATAGGTAGGCATGACCCGGCGCCAATAAACCAGGATGAAACTGGCGCTGGGGCCAGGGCCGCGAGGAGCTTGGGCAAGGAGGATGGCGGGTTGACTGCGTACCTGACGCGGCGAGCGGTGACGTCGGTCGTGATCCTGATCGGCATCTCCATCTTCGTCTTCGTCCTGCTGCATGCCGTCTTCCCGTCACCCGCGATCGTGGTCCTCGGGCCGCGGGCGTCGCCGGCGGCAATCAGGGCCTGGAACGCCGCTAACGGCTTCGACGCGCCGGTCATCGTGCAGTACTGGCATTACCTGACCGCAGTACTGCACGGCAACCTCGGTTATTCCTACAAGGAGAACCAGAGCGTCGCGGCGCTGTTCGGGGAACGGTGGGAGCGCAGCGCCTATCTGTCCGGCGCAGGCCTGGTGCTGGCGGTTCTGATCGCGATCCCGCTCGGGATCTTCCAGGCGGTCAAGCGCAACAGCGTCGGCGACTCCGTGGCGACCGCGGTGGCCTTCACGGCCTACGCCATGCCGGATTTCCTGCTCTACCTGATAGCGATCCAGGTGTTCGCGCTGACCTTCCCCGTTTTGGGCTACGAGGCCAGCCAGTCCAACTCGATCATCTCGATCATCGGTGACTGGCATGACATGACGTTGCCGATCGTCTGCCTGACCCTGCTCATCCTGGCCGGCTACTCGAGGTACATGCGGTCCGCGGCGATGGATATCCTCGCCCAGGATTACATCAAGACGGCGCGGGCCAAGGGACTGCCCGAGCGGCTCGTGCTGTTCCGGCACCTGGTGCGCAATGCCTTCCTGCCGATGATCACGCTGGTGGGCCTGTCGATCCCGTCCCTGCTCGCGGGCAACCTCATCGCCGAGAGTGTCTTTAACTACGACGGTCTCGGCCTGCTGTTCTATGACAGCCTGCAGAACGAGGACTACCCGGTGCTGCTCGCCTACACGCTGATCGGCGCGGTGCTGACCGTGCTGGGCAACCTCATCGCCGACGTGGCGCTGACCATCGCCGATCCGCGGATCCGGCTGAGCTGAGCCGTCCTTCGCGGGGAGCCGCTGGTGCGGTCAGGCTCGCGGGCCCATAGCGGCCACCACCAAGGTGACCGTGGCCGCCACCTCGGCCAGGGCGCCGAGGACATCGCCGGTGATGCCGTCGAGCCGGCGCACCGCGTGCCGCTGGACGGCGTAGGCCGCGGCCAGGCCCGCGACGACGGC
>PMOU01000673.1:8879-9943 GCA_003161205.1 Actinomycetota bacterium
CGGGCCGCGGGCACGCCGTGGCGGCAGGCCCAGGTCAGCGCGAGCCTGCCGGTGACCACGGCGGCGATCAGCGCGGCGGGCCCGCGGCCATCGCCAGCCGATTCCGCGTGGCCGAGGGCCGCGACCTGAATAAGCAGGGTCAGGACGAGCGTGGCGACGCCGAGCGGCCCGATGTCGGAGCGGCGCATGATGGCGAGCGCGGCGGGAGCGGGTTGGCCGCTGCCCAGGCCGTCGGCCAGGTCAGCGAGCCCGTCGAGATGAAGCCCCCGGCTGAGCAGGGCGAGCGTGGCCACCGCGAGCGCCGCCGCGGTCAGCGGGCCAGCCCCGAGCGGATGATCCACCACGAGCAGCACGACCGCGGCCAGCGCGCCGAGCAGCAGCCCCACGGCCGGCGCCCATGCCATCGCCTGGGCGACCGTGGCCGGTGTCAGCGGCGACGGCGCCGGAGCCGGGTCGCTTCCGGTTGGCGAGTTGCCGGGCGGGGAGGGGGGCGGAACGGCGCCGCGCAGCGGGATCACGGTGAGCAGGGTCACCGACAGCCTCAGGCCATTCCATCTCATGCTGGAGGAGCCTATCGGCAGACCCGGCAAAGACGTACTATCTCAAATGGGGCCGAAACGCGACCGGAGCATAACCGGATGGCGGTGCATAAGCGTGTCTGAGTGGTGGTCGATAGAGGTCTTCGACGCATCGGAACTGCCCGCTCGCCGCTGGAAGGACTCTTACCAGGACAAGCTCACCGAGGCGGCGGTCACGCACGGAGCCACGTCCTGGGAGTGGCACGAACACCGTTATGGCGTGGTTTTCGAGGTCCTCTTCGAGTCTGATCAGCAATGGGAGGAGTTCCGTGCGCTTCCGGCGGTCCGTTCGGCCCTTGATGGCGCGCCTGACCCGGTGAACGGCCTGATCATCTACCGTGGCCGCGGCGGCGGTGCGGGACCGAGGAAGCCGCGCAGGCCCAGGCCTGCCCCGGGCGCGAGCGCGATGGCCATGGCTGAGCCGGAAGAAGAGCGCATTTTGCAACTCGCCGGGGTCACCGCGCCAGGAGCGCCCCGAGCGCCCCG
>PMOU01000448.1 GCA_003161205.1 Actinomycetota bacterium
CTTGCCCCCACCTCCCGGGAGGTGCCGTCGGCCCGGGAGGTGGGGGCAAGGGCGGCGCGAGCGGTTTCCGGCCTGATATCCAGGGGCTGCGCGCGATCGCGGTGTCCATGGTCGTCATCTACCACCTGCGCCCGTCGCTGCTGCCAGGCGGGTTCGCGGGCGTGGACGTCTTCTTCGTGATTTCCGGGTACCTGATCACCGGCCACCTGTGGCGCGGTTACCAGCGGACCGGATCGGTGTCGCTGCTGGACTTCTGGGGGCGCCGGGCCCGGCGGCTGCTGCCGGCGGCTGTCCTGGTGCTCGTCGTGACCTGGGTGGTGTCGCGTCTGGTGCTGCCGGCGCCCCGGCTGGCTGACACCGCAACGCAGATCCGGGCCAGCGCGCTGTACTTCCAGAACTGGCAGCTGGCCCACGACGCCGTCGACTACCTGACCGCGCAGGACCCGGCCAGCCCGGTACAGCATTTCTGGTCGCTGTCGGTCGAGGAGCAGTTTTACCTGCTGTGGCCACTGCTGTTCCTGGTGGCGGGCTTCACGGCGCGGCGACGCGGTGGCCGCAGCGGCCGCGTGGTCATCGCCGGGCTCACGTCGGTGGTGGTGGTTGGCTCGCTCGCTTATTCGGTCTGGGAAACGCGGGTGGACCCGAAGGCGGCCTACTTCGTCACCACGACCAGGATGTGGGAGCTCGGGCTGGGAGGGCTGCTGGCCCTGCTGCCCGGCCAGCCGCAGCGATGGCTCGCACGCCAGGGGTGGCTGGGATGGGTAGGGCTGGCCATGGTCATCGCCTCCCCGTTCGCGCTGAGCGGCACCACCGCCTTCCCCGGCGCGGTCGCGCTGCTGCCCGTCATGGGGGCCGTGCTGCTCATCGCCGGGGGTTCCGCGGTCGGCCGGCACGGCCCGGCACCGCTGATGTCAGCGCGGCCGATGGTGTTCCTGGGCGGGATCTCCTACGCCCTCTACCTGTGGCACTGGCCGGTCATCGACTTGTACACCGCCTGGCGGGGCACGGCCCCGGATGCGCTGAGCGGGGCCGGCCTCGTGGTCGTTTCCGTGCTCCTCGCCTGGCTGACCAAGATCGTCGTGGAGGACCGGGTGCGGCTCTCCGCCCTGCTGGCTGGCCACAGCTGGCGGTCGGTCTCGACGGCGCTGGCGGTCGCGCTGCCGGTTGCCCTGGTATCGGTCTACATCGCGGGCGAGCCCGGCCAGTGGGACGGCAAGCTAGGCCCGGGCTACCCGGGCGCGGCGGTGCTGGCCGCCGGCCAGGTGACCACCGTCAAGGCCAAGCCAGTTCTCCCGCCGCTGAACGACTTGCGCGCGGACGTCCCCGAGTACTGGCAGCAGGGCTGCCTGGACGGCGGAAACGCCCCGCCGAAGGAATGCGTCTATGGTGACACCACCAACCCGAAGCTCACCGTCGCCCTGGTCGGCGACTCGGTGGCCGGCAATTGGTTTCCCGCCCTGCAGAAGATCGCGCTCCAGCAGCACTGGAAGCTGGTCACCGAGATGCGCGCCACCTGTACCTGGACCGCCACGATGACGATCAACACGATGAACGGGACCCCGTTCACGGTTTGTCACCAGTGGGGAGTCGCCGTCCTGCACGACCTGATCACTACGATCCGACCGGACGTAGTGATCACCTCGGACTTGCCCAACACCGGTTCCACCACCCACCCCAAGGCCGGGCCGCAGGGCTACGCCGACATCGGCGCCGGGATGGCGGAGTACTGGACCCAGCTGGAAGACCACGGCATCTCGGTGGTGCCGATCCAGGAAACCCCCGTGATGGGCTACACCGTGCCGGACTGCGTGGCCACGTACGGCGCTTCCTCTGCGAAGTGTGACGTCCCGGTGGCCAGGGCGATCGTGCAGGACCCGCCCACGGTCTACGCCACCCGGGACATGGCCGGGAAGGTCAAAGAAATCGACATGAACGACTTCATCTGTGAGCAGACCAGATGCCGGGCGGTCGTCGGCAACGTCCTCGTCTACTTTGACGGCCATCACCTGACGGCCAGCTACTCCGAGACGATGGCGCCGTACCTCAAGCCACGGCTGCTGGCCAGTAGCCCCGCCTTCGCAGGCTGACAGTCCGCGAACCGGCTGGCCCGGATTATTCGGCGGGACGTTCCCCGGGACTGATCCCGGCGACGAGGGGTGCGCTGGCCTGTTGAAGAGATTTGAGTTCGGCGAGGGCTGCTTCGTCCTGAACTAGTCCCAGGCCCGACCGGACACCGCGATCAGCCGTCACATCGTGGTGGGCATAGCGCGCGCCGTCAGACGGGGGCAGCTCGGTCAGCAGGTCGTCTGCAGTCTCCATGCCAGCCCGCCACACCGAGCGCGAGATGATCTTCTTCAGGTCGGCCCGGTCCCGGTATCGCGCCGCGATCTCGGTGCACTCCTCCAGCAGGCCTTCGGACAGCGTGGTGGGTTCAAGGCCCAGCGCGAGGAACTGGTCGTTGAGCACGACCAGGTCGTTCTCCTCGGCTTCGCGGCGGGGGTTCGGCAGGTAGGCGATGTCGACGTTCATGGTGTCACCGACCAGCTTGGCCAGTTCGAGCACCTGGTGCGTCTCGGTGATCTGGTTCAGGACCAGCGGCTTGGAGCCGGCTTCCGGCGGGTTATTGACCGCCAGCTCGATACAGCGGACGGTGTCCCGGATGTGGATGAACGCCCGGGTCTGGCCGCCGGTCCCGTGCACCGTCAGCGGGTGCCCGATGGCGGCCTGCATCAGGAAGCGGTTCAGGACGGTGCCGTAGTCGCCGTCATAGTCGAACCGGTTGATCAGCCGCTCATCCCTGACGGTCTGAGCGGTCTGCGTGCCCCACACGATGCCCTGGTGCAAGTCCGTGATCCGCAGGGCGTCGTTCTTGGCGTAGAACGCGAACATCAGCTGGTCGAGCGTCTTGGTCATGTGGTACACCGACCCCGGGTTCGCCGGGTGCAAGATTTCCCGCTCCAGCTCGCCGTCGGGCGTGGGTACCTTGACCGTGAGATAGCCCTCGGGGATGGGGGCACTGCCGGACCAGCCGTAGCCGTAGACGCCCATCGTGCCCAGATGGACCAGCGCCGCGCCGACGCCCGTCTCGACTAGCGCAGCCAGCAAGTTGTGCGTCGCCCGCACGTTGTTGTCCACCGTGTAGCGCTTCGTCTGAGAAGTCCGCATCGAATACGGCGCGGCCCGCTGCTCGGCGAAATGCACGACCGCATCGGGCCGGAGTTCCTCGAGCACAGCGACCAGACGGTCGTACTCGACCGCCAGGTCCAGCTGCACGAAACCGACCTCACGGCCGGAAATCTCACGCCAGGCCGCGATGCGCTCGCCGACCGGGCGGATAGGGGTCAGCGACTGCACCTCCAGATCGATATCGATCTTCCGGCGGCTCAGGTTGTCCAGAATAGTGACCTCATGACCGCGGTCTGACAGATACAAGGTGGTCGGCCAGCCACAGAAACCGTCGCCGCCCAGAACCAGAATCCGCATTTCGGCTCCCTATTATTAAGAACGATATCCACGACTCATCTGGCATCAGGTAAAGACCGTAATACATTTTACTACTTTTATTTACAATCTCCAATTTGGACATTGCTTACGATGCGCGATCTGCGTACGACATAAAGGGCGTAACAGCCGGGAACGCCACTAGACTAGTCAAAATAAACGGTTTCAGCTGGCCCAGGCCTCGCTGCCTGTCGGTAATTATATCAGGCCTCAGGTCGCGATTCTCGCCATCCTGATGCCTGAGAGGACCCTGTCGTGCCAGGTCAGCACCTCAGGTGACGAAGATAATGAATAGGCGGGAAAACCCAGTGGAATAGATGGGAAACCTAGGACAGGTTGTGGCCCGCATCGGCGATCAGGGCTTTTCGGCACCGGGCGGCGTCTTTAGTAATACGCAGAACGTCAGGCGCATAACCGAGGTAACGGACATAGACCCGAGGCAGGTGGTTGCACCGGAACAGAATTTCAGCTAGGAATATGCGCCGCGATCAGACCCGCGGCGCGCCTTATGGCGTCAAAATATGCCGGGTTGACGGGCACGACGAGATGCAGCGTACCGGGAATCGCCTTACCCGGGCACCGGTTCGGCGTAGGCCTGGGCGACCGTGGCCCGGTCGAAGACCCGCCAGGTGGCCGCGGACACGATGATCGCGACCACGAACCCGATCCAGTACGGCGCGGTCAGCCCGAAGGCCGACGCGATCACGCCGCCGAGGACGGCGCCCACGCAGTTCCCGCCCGCGGCCACGAACAGGCCCGTGCTGCCGACCCGGCCGAGCATCTCCGGCGGCGTCAGCCGCTGGCGCAGCGAACTTCCGACGATGGTCCACAGCGCGCTATGCACGCCGAAGGCGAACAGCGTGAGCCCGACGACGTACGCGTCGCGCGAGGTGGCGAGGACGAGGTGCGTGGCGGCCTCGACCAGCAGGCCGATCCGGATCGTCCGGTCGCGGTGACCCGCCGGATGAGCCGGTCGCCGATGACCGACCCGAGGATGCCGCCCGCCGCCATACAGGTGAACAGCAGGCCGTAGCCGACCGATCGGCCCACAGCTTGGCGAACCGCGCGCCGAGCCGGCCGTCCTGGTCCGGGCGTACCTCGTCCCGGCCCCCGTCTTCGGCCATGTCGACCGAAGCTACCAAAGGCATCGGGCCGGGGCCAGGAACCTATCGGCGGCGGTAATCGTCCCACCAACAGGGCCGGGCGGCCGTCTCCGTCCCGGCGGCCCGGCCGCCATCGGAGTCCGGGGCGCAGAACGAAGGGGCTCACGGATACGCATAAGTGACTCGACTCCCGGATATGACTACTCCGTACCAATCCGTAGTCAAGTTGACTCCGAACTACAGGAGAAAGCAACGTAACCGCTACGAGCAGCGCAGACAGGGCAATTTCTATGCGTTTGGGGCACGCACGGACAGCGACGCTCAGCATGCTGGCTGGGGGCTTCCTCATCCTGGGGCTGCTGACGGCCTGGTCGAGCGTCGCCCTGGCGGCCTCCCTCGGTCCGGTGACCACGACGGCGGCTACGACGACGGACACCACGTGCCAGGTGCTGCCGTCGACCTCGCCCTCGCCGTCCCCTTCGCCGACACCGTCCCAGACCACCTCGCCATGGCCCTCCCCTTCGGCGTCCCCGTCTCCGACCGGTTCTCCGAGCGCGTCAGCCTCCGCGGACGACCCGAGTAGCGACCCTAGCGGCCACCCGACCACGTCGTCAGACCCGTCCGGGTCATCCTCTCCCTCGGGTTCCGAGTCACTCGACGTCTACCTCACGGCGAGCTCGACGGCCAGCGCGAGCCCGACT
>PMOU01000291.1 GCA_003161205.1 Actinomycetota bacterium
GTCAGCATGACCACCGGGATGACAAGCAGCTCGGGGTCCTGCTTCAGCTCGGCAAGCACTTCGAGGCCGCTGCGCCGGGGCAGGTTGACGTCGAGCAGGATCAGCCCGGGACGTGGCGCGCCGGCGTACGGGCCGGTCCGGCGCAGGAACTGCAGCGCCTGGTCGCCGTCGCTCACCACGTGCAGCCGGTTGTTTATCTTGTAGTACTCGAAAGCCTCCCTGGTCATGAGGACGTCTCCCTCATCGTCCTCCACCAGGAGTACGTCAATCACTTTCGAATCACCGCAATCAGGCATCGGTTTCCTCATCTTCGCGGTCCCCGGACGCTCCCTGAGGTGGGAGAGGCGGCGTCTCGGGGCTGAGTGTCTCGGGGGGCACCGGCAGGGTGAACAGGAAACGGGCACCCTCGGTGTAGGTCGTGTCGAGCCAGATCCGGCCACCAAAGTACTCGATGATCTTCCTGGTCATGGCCAGGCCGATGCCGGTACCGGGATAGGCGGTCCGCTCGTGCAGGCGCTGGAAGATGACGAAGATCCGGTCGGCGTAGTCCGGCTCGATCCCGATGCCGTTGTCGGTGAAGGAGAACAACCAGAACTGCCCGTCCCGGCGGACCGTGACGACGATGCGCGGCGGCTTGCCGCCGCGGAACTTCAGCGCGTTGCTGAGCAGGTTCTGGAACACCGCGGTGAGCAGCGGCAGCTCGCCGAGGACCAGCGGCAGGTGCCCGGACTCGATGGTGGCGCCCGACTCTTCCATCGACGGGGCCACGTTGGCCCGGGCCTGGGCCAGGGCGGCATCGCTGGAGACCAGGGCGGGCTCGCGCGCGGACCGGCCGACCCGGCTGTAGGAGAGCAGGTCGTTGATCAGCGCCTGCATCCGCTTGGCGCCGTCGACCGCGAACTCGATGTACTGATCGGCGCGGGCGTCGAGCTGGCCGGCGTAGCGGCGCTGCAGCAGCTGGGTGAAGCTCGCCACCTTCCTGAGCGGCTCCTGCAGGTCATGCGACGCGATATAGGCGAACTGCTCGAGCTCGGAGTTCGAGCGCTGGAGCTCCTCGGAGTGGGCCTGCAGGACATCGTTCGCGGCCTGGGTCGCGGACAGCTCCTGCAAGATGCGCTGGCGCATGGTGTTCACGTCCGCGGCGAGGTTGGTCACCTCCCGCGGGCCGCGCAGGCTGACCTCGTGCCCGAAATCGCCGCCGGCCACCTGGCGGGCCTCGGCGGCCAGCGTGTGCAGGGGCCTGATGGCGGCCGCCCGCAGGCCGAGCGCCAGCACGACCACGATGACCGCCAGGCCGATTCCGATCGCGACGAAGACGACATCCAGGACGTCCGCGGCGTCATTCAGGGCCGCGATCCCCTGGGTCCTGGCGGTCTCGATATCCGTCTCGAGCACGGCGATCTTGGCGCGCAGGGCATCGAAGTCCGCCTTGCCGGCGGTGATGTCGGGACTAACCACCGGCTTGCCGCTGCGGCTAACCTGAGCGATGGCCGGTTCGGCGTAGTGGATGCGCCAGTAATGCGCCTGATTTTTCACGCTCGTCAGATCGGCCTGGGTCCGGCGGGGCAGCTGGCCGGACTCCTTGGACAGGCTGGCGACCGCGGTCATCTCGGCGGCGTGGCCGCTGGTGTACGGCGCCAGGAAGGACTGCTTGGCGCTGAGCGCGTAACCGCGCACGCCGGTCTCCTGGTTGAGCATCGCGATGTCCAGCTGCTGGGCCTGGATGATCGCCGGGTCGAGCGTGTTCAGCACCCGGGAGCGGTCATCGTGCAGGGTGAGCAGCGCGATCCCGCCGGCCGTCACGGCGGCCACCGAGAAAAGGAGCAGGGCGAGGACCGCGACGCCCACGATCCGGCTCAGCGGCCAGGACCCGCGGGTCAGGCTCATCGGCCGTCGGGGGAGGAAAAGCCCAGCGAGAGGATGGCCAGGTCGTCGTCGAGGTCTTTGCCGTTGAGGTCGCGGACCCGCTCGATCACCTGGTCCAGCAGCTGGCCGTCGGCCGGCTTGTGACCATCCAGGCTCGCCGCGGGCAGGACGTCCCTGATCAGGTCCATCAGGCCTTCGCTGCCGAGCCGCTCGGAGCCACGGCCGATCCGGCCCTCGATCAGCCCGTCGGTGTACAGCAGGATCGACCAGCTGCCCTCCAGCTCCACCTGGGTGCCCGGCCAGTCCCGGACGTCGCTGAGCCCCAGCGGCGCAGCCGACATGGTCGGCAGCTCCCGGACACCGTCGCGGTTCACCAGCAGCGGCGGCAGGTGGCCGGCCATGCGCACCCAGCCGGTGCTGCGGCTGGGTGCCACGGAGACCATGCACAGGGTGGCGAACATGGTGTCGTCTTGCCGCTCGTGGCCGAGCAGCTGGCTGAGGGTGAAGAGGATCTCGTCGGCCGGCCGGCCGGCCAGCACCAGCGCGCGCCACGCCACGCGCAGGCAGACGCCGAGCGCGGCCTCGGCGGGACCGCGCCCGCAGACATCGCCGATCAGGGCGTGCACCCAGCCGTCCGCCACCTCGACCACGTCGTAGAAGTCCCCGCCGAGCAGCATGTGCTGGCCGCCGGCCAGGCAGCGCGCCGAGACGCTCAGCCGCGGGTCGCCGAGCAGCGGCGACGGCAGCAGGCCCCGCTCGAGCCGGGCGTTCTCCTGGGCGTGGATCTGCGCCGCCTGGAGCTCGCGCTGCGCTTCCTCCGCGCGTCGCCGCTCCATCGCGTAACGGATCACGCGGTGCAGCATGTGCCCGGCGACCTCGCCCTTGACCAGGTAGTCCTGCGCTCCGGCCCGGACCGCCTGCTCCCCCAGGTACTCGTTGGTATCCCCGGTCAGCACCACCACGGCGGCTTCCGGATCGACTTCGAGCAATTGCCGCAGTCCGTTCAGGCCCTGGGAATCCGGCAGCCCCAGGTCCAGGAGCACGCACGCCACCCCGGGTATCAGGGCCTTCGCCTGGTTCAGTGAGCGGGCACGCTGGACCACAACCGGGGCGCCCACCTCAAGCAGCAGTTCGGTGACCAGCAGGGCGTCACCGTCATCATCCTCGACGAGCAGTACCTGGTCATGGCTGACCGACGAGGCCCCTGCCTCAATCTCAGCACTACGTGTCATCGAGACCTGCATATCTGTAGCCACTGCACCGGCATAGGGTATCGGCAATCGCGGGATACCATCATGCACGTTCCGCAGCATAACCGGGACATTTCCGCACCCCTGCGGTCACGCCTGGATCGCCTGCGGGAAGGTGAACACGCGATCGGGGTCATACATGCCTTTGACCTGGGTGAGCCGGTTGTAGTTGGCACCGTAGTAAGCCTGGCGCCAGGTGGTCAGCGCGGGGTCAATGTAGTTCTGGTACGCCTGGCCGCTCGCGTACGGGCGCATCGACTGCCAGAACGACTGCTGCCACGCATGCTGGCGTGCTACTCCGGCGGACGCCGAACCGGCCGGCCAGGTGGTCGTGTACTGGGCACCGAACAGCGCGTCCCGGTGCACGAACGCGGTCGCCCCCGGCGCGACGCGGTTGACCGCGCCGCCGAGCGCGTCGAACGCTATCCCGCCGGCCCCGCCGGGCACGCCGCTCACCCGCTGCAGGCTCTCCACGCCGGACAGCAAGGTGCCGATTCCGTGGCTGCTCAGCGGCGTGGTGAAGAAGTCGGACTTGGCGTATTCGCCAGACCGGGACAGCTGGCCCGNNGAGGACGGGTCCGAGCCGACGGCGGCGTACAGCTTGTCCAGCTGGGCGGACGCGGCGCTCACGGTCCCCAGGTAGGTACCGCCCACCTGGATCGTCGGGACCGACCCGCCGGGCGCCGCGGCCAGATGCAGGTTCGACCAGAGCTCGTCCGGGGCATGCGGCGCCCACGACTGCCAGGCCGAGATCACCCGGTCGGCCTGCGACCAGGGCCAGGACAGGAAGAACAGGATGATCTGGCTGGCGGCGTGCGTGGTGAAGGTGAACGAGGTGACCACGCCGAAGTTGCCGCCACCGCCGCCGCGGCAGGCCCAGAACAGGTCGGGGTTGCTGCTCGCGCTGCACGTCCTGACCTGGCCGTCGGCGGTGACGATCTGCAGGGAGGTCAGGTTGTCGCTGGTCAGGCCGTAGGCGCGGGACACCACCCCGATCCCGCCGCCCAGGGTGAGCCCGGCGATGCCGACCGTCGGGCAGGACCCGCCCGGCACCACCCGCCCGTGCGCCGCCAGCCCGTTGTAGAAGTCGACGAGCCGGGTGCCGGCCCCGACGGTCGCGGTCGTCGGGTTGGTGCCGCTGACGTTCACGCCGGCCATCCGCGTCACGTCCACGATCAGGCCGCTGCCTGAGGACCAGCCCGCGTAGCTGTGCCCGCCGCACCTGGCCGCCACCGGGACGCCGTACTTGCGCACGAACGCCAGGCAGGTCGACACGTCGTGGGGGTTACCGCAGTAGGCGATCCCGGCCGGGGAGAGCGAGTCGAAGCGCGGGTCGAATTGCTCCTTGGCGACGGTGTAGGCGGCCTCGCCGGGTCGCACCAGGGTTCCGGACAGGTCATGGCCCAGCGCCGTCCAGTCGGCCGAGGAAGGCGGACCCGAGGCGCTC
>PMOU01000664.1 GCA_003161205.1 Actinomycetota bacterium
TGGCGGATCCTGGTGCCGCGGACCAAGGAACAGGCCGCCGTGGTGACACAGCGCCTGCGGGAGTACGGCGCCGTGCCCGAAGAGGTGCCGACGATCGCGGTGGAGCCGCCGCGGACGCCGCAGCAGATGGAGCGCGCGGTCAAGGGACTGGTCACCGGCCGGTATCAGTGGGTCGCGTTCACCTCGGCGAACGCGGTCCGCGCGGTGCGGGAACGGTTCGAGGAGTATGGCCTGGACGCCAGGGCTTTCGCCGGCGTGAAGGTGGCCGCCGTCGGCGAGCAGACCGCCACGTCGCTGCTTGAGTTCGGTATCCGGCCGGATCTGGTGCCGACCGGAGATCAGTCGGCGGAGGGGCTGGCCGCGGCCTGGCCGCCCTACGATGATCTGCTCGACCCGATCAACCGGGTGCTGCTGCCACGCGCGGATATTGCCACCGAGACGCTGCTGGCCCGGCTGATCGATCTCGGCTGGGAGGCCGAGGACGTGACGGCCTACCGGACCGTCCGCGCCGCGCCACCGCCCGCGCCGATCCGCGAGGCCATCAAGGGCGGCGGCTTCGACGCCGTCCTGTTCACCTCGTCCTCCACCGTTCGGAACCTGGTCGGCATCGCGGGCAAGCCGCATGCGGTCACGGCGATCGGCGTCATCGGACCGCAGACCGCCAAGACCGCGGCCGAGTTCGGGCTGCGGGTGGATGTCATCGCGCCCAGGCCGTCGATGGGGGCCCTGGTCGACGCGATGGCCGAGTACGGTGCGGGCCTGCGCGCCGCGGCGCTCCAGGCCGGAGAACCCGTCCGGCGGCCGAGCGAGCGTCGGCGCGGCGCCCGCCGCCGGCTGCGCTGACACGTACCAAGGGTCGGAGGTAACGACATGAGTGCGGCCTATCCCGTTACACGGCTCCGGCGCCTGCGCCGGACGCCGGCCCTGCGGGCGCTGGTGACCGAGACGTCCCTGCGCGCGGGTGAGCTGGTCCTGCCCGTGTTCGTCAAGGAGGGGATCAGCGAGCCCAATCCGGTGAGCTCGATGCCCGGCGTGGTCCAGCACACCAGGGACAGCCTGCGGAAGGCGGCCGCGGAGGCGGCGGCCGCGGGGGTGGGCGGCCTGATGGTGTTCGGCATTCCCGCGGCCAAGGACGGCCGCGGATCGGCGGCCGACGATCCTGCGGGCATCTCCCAGCTCGCCCTCGCCGACCTGCGCGCGGAGGTCGGCGACGCCTGCGTCATCATGGCCGACCTGTGCCTGTGCGAGTACACCGACCACGGTCACTGCGGACTGCTCACCGGGTCCGGCGACGTCGCCAACGATGCCACCGTGGAGCGCTACGCGGCGACCGCCGTCGCCCAGGCCGACGCCGGCGCGCACCTGGTCGCGCCGAGCGGGATGATGGACGGCCAGGTGGCCGCGATCCGGACGGCGCTCGATGACGCGGGTCATGGCGACGTCGGGATCTGCGCCTACTCGGCCAAGTACGCGTCCGCCTTCTACGGCCCGTTCCGCGAAGCCGCCGAGGGCGCGCCCGCGTTCGGCGACCGCGCGAGCCACCAGCAGGACCCGGGCAACGTGGTCGAGGCGCTGCGGGAGGTGGCGCTGGACGTAGACGANNGGCGCCGACATGGTGATGGTCAAGCCCGCCCTGGCTTACCTGGACGTGATCAGGCGCGTCGCGGACACCTTCCAGCTGCCGGTCGCGGCGTACCAGGTCAGCGGCGAATTCGCGATGGTCGAGGCGGCGGCGGCCAACGGCTGGCTGGACCGGGACCGGGCGATCATGGAGACGCTCACCGCGATCCGCCGCGCGGGCGCGGGCGTCATCTTGACGTACTGGGCGGCCGAGGTGGCGCGCCGGCTGAACCGCTGAGCACGGCGGTGCCTATGGTGCAGACTGTGACCGTATCGGCCGGTCCCATTAGCCCGATAGGCCGAACGGCCCGTGGTGAGTGTCTTACGATAAGTAACAGGACGAAATAGGAGAGTGACGGGAATTTATGGTCGACGTGGTGCGACGCCGGGGCGGAAGGGCCCGTAGCCGCGCGGCGGAACGCCACCAGCCGCTCGGCGCGGTGGCGGTGCAATACGCGTCCCTGGGCTGGCCGGTGTGCCCGGGCGCGCACCCCGATTCGACGGAGCCGGGCCGCGCCTGTTCGTGCGACCGGGTCGGATGCCCCGCCCCCGGGGCGCACCCGGTGTCGCCGACCTGGCAGATGCAGGCGACTGTCGATCAGAATGTGATTCAGAGCTGGTGGGAAACCCGGCCCGAGGCGAACGTCATACTCGTCACCGGCCGGGTTTTTGATGTGCTCGACGTCCCGCTCGCGGCCGGCTCGGCCGCCCTGGAGCGGATGACGGCGGCCGGGGTGGCCGTCGGCCCGGTGGCGGTGCTCGGCCAGGACAGGATGCTGTTCTTCGTGGTGACCAGGGGCTCGCCCGCCGACGAAGACGAGTGGTGGTCGTGCGGGCTCGACTGCGAGCCGGATTGCGACGTGGAAGGCCTGCGCTGGCACTGCCGGGACAGCTACGTGCTCGCCCCGCCGTCCCGCTACACCGCGGACCTGGGCTCGGGCTGGCTCCGCGCGCCGGCCGGGCATCCGCTGCCGGACGCGCTGCGGCTGCTCGAGTACATCGTCGACGCCTGCGAGGCCCTGTGACTGACCTTGGGCCTGTGACTGAGCCGGGGCTGGGCAGCCGCAGCGACTCGCTCTTCGCCCGCGCGCGCGAGGTCACGCCCGGAGGAGTGAACTCGCCGGTGCGCGCGTTCGGCTCGGTCGGCGGCGTGCCCCGGTTCATGGTCCGCGGGTCCGGGCCCTATCTGACCGACGCGGATGGGCGTGACTACGTCGACCTGGTGTGCTCCTG
>PMOU01000228.1:0-5758 GCA_003161205.1 Actinomycetota bacterium
GGCTCGCCGACGAGGCCCAGCTTGAGATCATCCGGCACCGGGTTGACTCACTCGAGCAGGTCACTCTACGGCGACCCCGCGGGTCGGCCGGTGAGAGGCGATAATGCCCAGGTGACCACGACAGCTGCCGACGCGGTGCGCCGGATCGGGATCAAGCTTGCCGCGCTAGCGCAAGACGGGCTGACCTACGGCGCCGACGAGTACGACCTGGACCGTTACCGGCAGATGAGCCGGCTGGCGGCCGAACTGCTCTCGGTCGTCAGCGGCCGGCCCGCGGACGAGCTCGCCATGGAGCTCGGCCGCGACGTCGGCTACGCCACGCCGAAGATCGAGGTCCGCGGCGTGCTCTTCGACGAGGACGAGCGCGTGCTGCTGATGCGCGAGAAGATCGACGGCCGTTGGTCGGTGCCGGGCGGCTGGGCCGATCCCGGCGACGCGCCCTCGGTCGCGGTCACCCGGGAGATCCTGGAGGAATCCGGGTATCCCAGCTCGGCGGTGAAACTGATCTCCTGCTGGGATCGTGAACTCCAGGGCAATCCGCCGCCCCTGCTGGTGCATGTCTACAAGCTGTTTTTTCTCTGCCGCCGCGACGGCGCCGTGCAGCCGCCGGCGGCGCTTGAGACTCTTGATGTCGGGTGGTTCGGCCTTGACGAGTTGCCGCCGCTGTCCCTGGGCCGCGTCAATCACTGGCAGCTCGAGCGAGCGCTGGCACACCATCGTGATCCGTCCCTGCCGACTGAGTTCGACTAGCGGAGCGGCCGGCGCCCGGGCCCGGTCCAGATGACCGGCTGCGAGGACGGGCTGGGCTTGCGGGCGGTGTGTGTCACGCCTGGTACTGAAGTGATCACTGATACGATCCGTGGTTGCAGGTGTCATGGCCAGGCGGGTTTCACTGGCCTTTTTGCAGGTCATCCGGGGGGACAGACATGCGGGCTAGTCTCACGCGCAACGCTGCCATCATCACGGCCGGGGCGGCGCTGGCCAGCTGGACCCTGATCGCGGCGCAGCCCGCGGGCGCGTGGCCGGTCGACTTCGTGCCGTGCAGCACGGTGACGCTGTCCAGCGACCTGACCACCCAGACCACCGGGCAGCTCCTGCGGCTGGCACCGCACTGCACCTATGACCTGACCGCCGCCCTGCCCGACATCACCGCCCAGCACGTGACCATCTGGGCGGGCCGCGGTACCGTCCTGGAGCGCAGCACCGCCGAAGGCACCCCGGACTTCAGCCTGCTCACCGTCGATGCCGGGGCCAGCCTGACCGTCAGCGGCCTGACCCTCCTCGACGGGCTGGCCTACACCGGCGGCGCCATCGACAACAACGGCACCCTCAAGGTCACGCGCAGCACCTTCACCGACAACACCGGCACGTGGAAGGGCGGGGCCATCGCCAGCGGCCTGAACGGCATGGCGACCCTCATGGTCACCCGCAGCACCTTCACCGGCAACAGCGCCTCGGCCCGGGGCGGTGGCATCGCCAGCGGCTACGGCAACGACAGCACGGCGACCATCACCGGCAGCACCTTCACGGGCAATACGTCCGGTAACTGGGGCGGCGGCATCTACAGCGAGGACAGCCTGACCGTCAACGGCTCGGTCTTCACCGACAACAGCTCACCCCCGACCGGCGGCGGCGGCATCGCCAGCCTGGGCACCTCCACGACGGTGCACGGCGGAGTGTTCACCGGTAACACCGGTGGCTTCGGCGGCGGCATCCTCGTCGAGAGCGGCCCCACCGTCATCGTCGGCGTGAGGTTCATTGACAACACCGCGTTGTATGGGGGCGGCCTTTACGCCCCCGACCTCGCGATGACCGGTAGCACCTTTATCCGGAACACGGCCGATATAAGCGGCGGCGCCGTCGAGAGCTTCTCGGCCGGAACGATCACCAGGAGCCAGTTCCGGCATAACAGCGCCGACCACGTGGGCGGTGCGATCTATATCCCGAGCGATCCGGTCGGTTCCACCCTCACCGTGAACCGCAGCCTGATCTCCGGAAACACGGCCACAGATGGCGGCGGCGGGATCTACACCGGCGACGGGAACAGCTCGGTCACGCTGACCGGCTTCACCCACGTCATCAGGAACGACCCCGACAACTGCGAGCCCGCCGACACGATCACGGGCTGCCCCTAGCAGTTTTTCGCCGGCGGCGATTCTTCACCGCTAGTGACCATCACGCCGACGCCGTTACAGGGAACCGACATGAGGGCTAGTCTCACGCGCAAGGTTGCCATCATCACGGCGGGGGCGGCGCTGGCCAGCTGGACCCTGATTGCGGCGCAGCCCGCGGGCGCGTGGCCGGTCGACTTCGCGTCGTGCAACACGGTGACACTGACCAGCGACCTGACCACCCAGACCACCGGGCAGCTCCTGCGGCTGGCACCGCACTGCACCTACGACCTGACCGCCGCCCTGCCCGACATCACCGCCCAGCCCGTGACCATCTGGGCCGGCCCCGGCACCGTCCTGGAGCGCAGCACCGCGCCCGACGCCCCGCCATTCAGCCTGCTGACCGTCGACTCCGGAGCCAGCCTGACCGTCAGCGGCCTGACCCTCACCGGCGCTGTGGCCAGCACCGGCGGCGCGATCGACAACTACGGCACCCTCACGGTCACCCGCAGCACCTTCACCGACGACACCGCCGCCTTCGGCGGGGCCATCGCCAGCGGCCTGAACGGTTCTGCGACACTCACCATTAGCCGCAGCGACTTCACCAGCAACAACGCCAGCAGCAAGGGCGGCGCCGTCGCCAACTGGAGCTCCGGCACGGCGACCATCACCGGCAGCACCTTCACCGACAACTATGCCGAAAATTGGGGCGGCGCCATCTACAGCCAAGGCAGTACTACCGTCAGCGGCTCGGCGTTCACCGGCAACTCCACCACCTACTCCGGCGGTGGCGGCATCGCCACCTTCTCCGGCTCCCTGATGGTGCACGGCGGAGTTTTCACCGGCAACACCGGTTACTCGGGCGGCGGCGGCGTCCACGGTGGCGGCGACCTCTCGGTGACCGGCAGCACCTTTACCCGGAAAACGGCCGATTACAGCGGCGGTGCCCTCCTTCGTGCTGCACGATGATCCCGCCGTCTTGGACCTGGCCCGCCAGGTCGTCCGCCGCAGGCTCGGCTTGGACGGCAGCTGACGCCCCGGCCGGACAGCTTCCCGGTTTCCCGGCAGCGCTCGTTATCGTTCGCCGATCACGGACAGCCTGCCGCTGATCGTGGCAGGTCCAGGCGATGTGCTGACGCCGCGTACGCCAGGCGGATCAGCGCAGCTGGTGCCGGGTATACCCTTACCCGGCGCGGGCGGGTGGGGGGCCGTGGCTGTGGAGGATCTTGGTCCGGTCGGGGCTCCATGCGGTGGTGGTGCCGTCGGGGTTCAGGACGACGGTCCAGCCCAGCTGGTGGATCACGATGTGGTGGTGATACCAGCAGAACAGGGCGCAAGAATCGATACTAGTTTTGCCGCCGTGGGAGCGGGGGGTGAGGTGGTGGATCTCGCACCGGGAGGCGGGCTCGTCGCAGCCGCCGGGGAACCGGCAGTGCTGGTCCCGCTCCAGGATGGCCTGCCGGATCCCGGCCGGGACGTCTTTGCTGACCCCGACGTCCAGGGGCAGGCTCGGCCCGGCGAGGCGGGCGCCGAGCTGCTGGCGGCGCAGGAACGAAGCCAGCCCGCCCGGACCGGACAGCAGCGCGACGGCCTTGCCGATGATCGCCCGCTCCAGGGCGTCCCGGCCGCGCGGGGTCGGCGGGACCGGTGCGCACGACCCGGCCGGCGTGGCCTGCGGGGCGGGGGTGGCCGGGCTGTCGGGGGTGGGGCTGTCGGGGGTGGGGCTGTGGCCGGTGAGTTCCAGGCAGAGGCGGACGAGGTCCTGCAGGACGGCGGGGTTGACGTCGCCGGTCACGACAGGGGTGATGGAGGCGTCGCAGGCGAACGCGTCGGCGGCGTCGCCGTCGAGCCAGGCGGTGCCGTCGCTGCCGGAGACCGACGCGGCGGCGCGGGCGGCGGCCCACCGGGCCCGGACCCGCTCGGTCCAGGCCTTTTGCAGGGTGGACTCGGTGTCCAGGTCGAGCAGGTCGGCCAGGGAGAT
Organism: Actinomycetota bacterium; assembly: GCA_003161205.1. The sequence continues at coordinate 4,093 of PMOU01000228.1, forward strand.
GTGCGCGATGACCTTGGCGGGCTGCCCGGCCCGGGCCGGGACCAGGCCCGCGGCGGCCAGCCGGTTCATCGCCTCGGCGAGCGCATCATGGTAGCGCTGGGCGTGCGTGCGGTCATCGTCGGCGCCGCGGGGCGCGGACAGCGCGTCCAGCACGGTGCGGACCAGCGCCGCGCACTCCGGCGTCAAGTCGCCCGACATCACCCCGGCGCCGCCGAAGGTCGTCTCGAGCCGCACGGCGCGATCCTGGAGGATCCGGTCCGGGTCGTCGTCTTCACTGGCGCCGGGCTCGGCCCGGACGTACATCTCGGCGGCCAGCGCGGCCAGGTCCCGCAGGTCCATGCCGTCGTGGGCGGCGGTGAGCAGGATCGCGTCGGCGTTGTCCCGGCAGTCTTCGGGGAGCTTGTCGGTCCAGTCGCAGAACAGCCGGGCCCAGGACCCCGAGACGATGTGCCCGGCGGCCAGCGCGGCGCGGACCCGGGGGTGGGCGCGGGCCCGGCGGGCCCACGCCATGTGCCCGGCGGCGGCGCCTTTGGTGATGCGGGTCTGGTGGATCAGCCAGGACCGGGGGCTGTAGGCCCCGTCGTCGCAGTAGCCTTTCCCGGTGGTGAACGCGGCCAGGATCGAGGACCGCGCCGCGACTCCGGCCGCGTCGGCCTGCTCCAGGACCTGCAGGGCCTGCGCCTGGATGGCGGCGGGCATGGCGGTCGGGTCGGCGGCGGCCAGGTACCGGGCCGCGGAGGTCAGCATGGCCAGCGCCTCGGCGGTGCTGGCGGGGGTCTGGGTGGCGCTGATCTGGCTCACCTCCTTCGGGCGTGCTGGGTCCTTGGTCGTGGTCCTGGATGTCCTGTGGCCGGCGGCACGAGACGTGCCAGATCATGAGAGATCATNNACCGCGGTGGCCGCCGGGGGATCGCACAGCTCGTGATGACACGTTGTCCCGGTCCGGATCGCCCGAGGGGCACGGCCTGGGTGACGGGATAGGTCGCCACAACCTTGTGGTTGCAGTTCATCGCGTAGACCGGGGGGCGCCCCTTCGGGTAACTGAGGGTTGCCTGGAGGTACCGCCGCTCGGCCGGATGTCCCGGCACGGCGGCACTCCCCCACAGCTCAACCAGCACGGGATAGTCGCGGATATGCCCCGCCGCGCAATTCGGCTGGCAGTCGTTTTCCCATTCGGTCCCGTAGGCACTAGCGAGCTCGGACGTCCAGCTGGTCCAGTGCAGCCCGGTCAGCCCCACGCCGTCGTCCGCGCACGCCAGGGAGATGGTTCCCGGTTCTACCTGCGCCTTGTCCATGCAGTTGAGCACGACATACCGCGGGCCAGCGCCGGTAGTGGCCGCGCCGACGGAGGCAGGCAGCCACAGGATCAGGCCAACGGCGGCCACGGCGAATCCTGAGGCAACAGCAATGAATCGTCGCCGGTTCATGATGTTCCCCGTTCGTTTGGGGAGTTATGGGCAACGATTAAGACAACTCAGGCGAGCCTGCGGTTGCGAAATTCCTNNCGGGAGCAGTAGCGAACATCGCGGGAGCCTATCGCGTCTTCCGGACGACAACGCCTTAAGGTGCCTTATTCATCATTCATCGTCAGCCCGCGATATGGCCGACGTGGAGCAGTTTGCAACTCCGGAGAAGGGTGCTCGTTCCCGGCATCGGCATGGACGGC
>PMOU01000228.1:5853-6059 GCA_003161205.1 Actinomycetota bacterium
TCCGGCTCAGCCGCATAGGCACGGCCGAAGATCGCCTGGGTGTTCGCGTCGATGAACCCGATCTCGTCGGTGTCCTGATTCCGGAGACCGAAGTACGCCCGGTCCCGGTCGTCGACGAGGGCGAAGATGCTCCGGCTTACCGACACTCGCGGCTCCCGCTCGTGGCCAGCCTTGCGCCATGCGTCACGGAAGGCCTGGATCTGCTC